>DASSWD010000184.1:0-21250 GCA_035705335.1 Marinobacter sp.
CCTGGCTGACCCGCAAAGTCGATGCCGTGGCGATGCTGAATACCCGGGCGTTCACCTCCTGGGAACAGCGGCCCTACCTGTTCCAGTTCCGCAACACGCGGCCGATCACCGGCACCGAGCGCTACATGTTCCAGAACCTGACCATCAGCCCGATCACCGGCACCGATGGCAGCGTCGACAAAGTGTGCCTGCTGATTTACGACGTCACCGAGTTTGCCAGCAGCAAACGGGCGCTGGAGCGGGCCAATGAAAAACTCGAGAAGCTGAGCATGACCGATCGCCTGACCGGCTTGCTCAACCGCGGCACATGGGAAAATCTGGTGGACGCGGAGTTCGAGCGCTTCCGCCGTTACGGGCAGGCGACAACGCTGGTGATGTTCGACATCGACCACTTCAAACCGGTGAACGACACCTACGGCCACCTCGCCGGCGACGAAGTCATACGCCACATGGCTAAAGTCACCCGCAGGAATATCCGGCAGTCAGACAGCGCCGGGCGCTACGGCGGTGAGGAGTTTGGTCTGATCCTGCCGGAGACCGACGCGGAAAACGCCCGCATCATCTGCGAGCGCATCCGCGAAGCGGTGGAGCAGAGCGTGGTTAAAACCACGGCGGGCGAAATCCGCTACACCGTCAGCATGGGCATCGCCCAACTGACGGAGGCGCCGGAAAATCACATGCAGTGGATGCAGAAAGCCGACGAGGCGCTCTACAAGGCCAAGGAAAGTGGTCGCAACCGGGTCATCATCGGTTAAGCGATTTCCGCCTCACCCACATTCTGCGGCATGTACTGAGGGAACCGGCTCGCGTTACCAATCGACATCAGGTGCGCGTAGATCCAGCCCAGGTAACCGGACCGTGTCAGCTCGCCGAGTGTTGCGTCGTCCAGCTCCCGCAGTTTTGACTCGTCGACAATCTTCAGATCCCGCAGCAGATAGTTTTTCTGTTCCCGATTGGTGACCCGTATCTCCCGGGTCACCAGCAGGTCCAGCTCCTTGAGCTTCTGTGCAAACTGCCGGGTGCGGTCGCTTTCGGCCAGATAGCCGTTCAGGAAACTGATCACGTTCTTCAGGTAATCGGTGTCTTTACCTTCATCATCAAAGAGCGCCTGACCTTCCTCTTCGGAAAAGCCGGGAAAGCTGTCGTCCAGGCATACCGTGTAGTCGCCGTCTTTACCACCTCTGGCCAAAACGAACGGATATCGGCGCACAAACGCCGGCACGTAGCAGCCCTCACGCCAGGCGTTATTCTCGTTCAGGAACAGGTTCTCATTCTGACGCAAACCCAGCAGCGCCACGGCGCCCAGCTCGTCAGCCTTTTCACCGGCGAACACAATCGGGAAATCCCGGGCGGCCTGGAAGAACTCGCTGCCTGCCAGCGGCACGTAGTGGGTATCCCGGGCAAATTCCGCGGTACCCTGCCCGGTCCTGATTTTCAGGTTCCGGTGGTTGTCGCGGTTCAGAGGTACGATGTGTTGATAAAACAGCATGGAATCGTCCTTTATCGTGCGTGTTAAGAATTAAAACTGATAACTGATGCGGGCCTGCAGTTTGCCGCTGTCCTGATCGGGCACTACATCACGAAGGGTCTGACCCCAGTAAAGCTCGCCGCTCAGGTGGTCCCCGTATTGCCAGCGCAACCCGGCGCCGAGGCTATGCAGCTCTTCGCTTGCAGGGCTGACATCCTTGATCTGGCCGTAGTCGGTGAAGGCAAAGGGCTCTAGGGCCTGCCGCCAGCGGTAGCGCAGCTCGGCACTGGCAAACAGGCCGTCGGCGCCGGCCACCGCGCCAGACGGGTAGCCCCGAACGCTACCCGCGCCCCCCGACTGAAACAGCAGCGTGGGAGGGACTGTATCCTCTTCGGCGAACTGCCAGCCAGCGCGAAACAAACCGAGGAAACCACCGCCGAAGGCCTGTACCCAGGACGCTTCGCCCTCATACAGCAGGTAGTCATCGGTGGCGCCAAACACGTTTTCAACCTCGGCCTGAACCACGCCCTGGCGGAAATGCCAGTTGGCAGTGGCCAGATAGCCATTGATCTGGGCACCCAGCGACCAGCGGTCCACGTCGAATTCACTGATCGCCTGGCCTTCGAGTTCGGTGGTGGACTCGATGGCGGCATTCTCCAGATAGCTTTGAACCAATACCGTATCGCCGGAATACCAGGGCTGATCCCAACGCACGGCAATCTCCCGGGAGTCACCGGTTACGTTCAACGCCTCGAAGGGGCCCTGAACGATCTCGATGTCACCCTGACTGAGACGAGCCCCAACCCGACCGCCCCAGCGGTTGACCGGTGCGTCGTAACTGAACAGACCGTTGAGGGAGCCTTCAGAGCCCACCACAAACAGCGTCATGCGATCATCAATGCGCAGCGGCCCGTTGACCACCAGCGACGCACCCACCCGTTCCTCGCCGGTGGTTTCGGAACCCGCGTTGTCCACAAATGCCTGGCCCGTCAGCCGGGGCTGTTCGTCCACGCTCAGGCGAATGTCGGTTTCGCCGGGCTGTTCACCTGCGGCCAGGGCGGCGCGCAGTTGAAAGTTCGATGTCCGGTTGATGCGGGTCAACGCCGGGCGTAGTTCCCGGACATCGACCACCTCACCGGGCTCTGTCGGCAACCCCCAGCGAACCACCCCTTCCCGGTTGTAGATCTCGTTGGTGATCACCACCTTGCCCAGGCGACCCTCCACCAGGCGCAACGTCAATATACCGTTCCGGATTTGCTGGGGCGGCACAATCGCCCGGGCGTTCACCAGGCCCTCCGATGCGTAAAGGTCGTTTATCCCGTCCACCAGTTCATTGATGTCGGCAAAGCTGACCTCCCGTCCTTCATACCCGGCAATCAGCTCCCGGATACGCGCCATCGGCAGCAGCTCCGATTCATTGATGCGAATCTCCTTCAGCTCAAAGGCCACGCCGGTTTCCGGCAGCCCCTGACTGGTGATGTCCGGCGGCGTTTCCAACGGATCCTGCTCACGTTGCCGGGGCTGTTCCCGGAAATATTCCTCGCTTTCAAACGTGCGCTCCTGCTGAAGGCTTGGGTCCAGTGTTCTGAGGTCCGGGGCAGGCGCCTGCTGGCCAGCCACCAACCCGCTGCCCACGGCCAGCCCAACACCTGCAACGTACATCAGGCCCTTCCGGGCGACCCGCAGGTGATCAGACATCGGTTTCGTCATCCGTGCTCTCCGTTGTGATTCCGGCCTGAAGATCGTCCAGATTCACGGCACTGCCGCCAATGCCGTCCGTTTCCAGGATAAAGTCCGGCAGGTTCTGCACCGGCATACCCAGCGCCTGCATCAGACTCCTGGTCACGGCATCGACTCCGCCTTGCATAAAGCGATTATTATCACGGGCCACGCTGGCACCGTTGTACTCGATGCCGGTGTACTCCCGCTCTGCATTGTAGTTCGGGCTCTGAACATCATGGCCCGGCCGGTAGTGGCTAACGTAGGCATCGGTCCAGGTCCAGCCCTCGCGCATGCGCAGGCTGAAGCGGGCGTCCGGCTCGAACAGTTGGACGTCAACATCCCGAACCGAGGCATCGCGGTTATTCATGTAAAGGGTGTTGGTGCCTGTGAGCACAGACAGTTCGGTGCCGATCCAGCCGGAATCGATGGCAAACTCGCTGGTGTTGGTGGTCACCGACGCCTGCTCGGCGTGCATCTGTGCCATCTCAATCCGGCCATTGGTATCAATGACCAGCGCGGCGCTGTCGGCCAGGCCACCGTCGGTGCCAGTGACCACTGCATCCAGGCGCTCACCGGTGTGTTCGATGCCAACAGCGATCGCCTGCCCTGCCAGCGATACGGACTGTGGCAGCTCAATCACGCCACCGTCGATACGGCCGCCAGCCCGAACCGAAACCGGCGCTCCGGCCAGTAAACGATTGAACGAAACGTCCGTCCCGGCCACGACGTTTTGCTGGCCGGTAAGGGTTTCAATCACATCCACCAGCACAGCATCGACCGCCTGCAGGCTGACATCGCCACCTGCAACCACGGTGTCGCCGAACGACACGCTGTCTCCGGCAATGGCTGACACACCCCCGCCAACGTCAACACGATCCGCGATATCAATGGCACCGCCTGCCCTGGCGGCAAGTGCGCCGCCCGCAACGATGTCACCGGTAACCGTAATGTTGTTACCGGCCTGCATATTGGCCGAACCACCCGCCGTCAGGCCATTGCTTACCTCAAGGGCACCTCCGGATTGCAGGTCAACGTCGCCACCGGCCAGCAAGCCATCGGCCATCACAATATCGCCACCGGCGACGGCGTTGATGGACTGAGCCGCGTCCAGAATGCCGCTGGTCTCAACCGTGCCATCGGTATACCGTGCCACCCGGATATCTCCCGCAGCATCCAGATTGATGCTGCCGGTTTCCGCCAGCGCACCGCCGAGCAGAATGTCGCCGTCGGTCTCGCCATCGCCGAGCGTCGAGAGGTTGATGCTGCGGCCCGCTTCCAGAGAGCCTTTGCTGGAATCAAAGTCGCCACCGATGGCCACGTTGATGTCGCGCTCGGCGCGGATGGTGTAACCGGCGCCATCCGGCACGGCCATCCCCAGTGAGCCATCCCGGCCCGCCTCAATGAGCTCCAGAATCAGGTTGCCGCGCAGTGCACTCAGGCTCACGTCCCGGCTTGCCGTGATGCGCCGGCCAACAATGTCCCCGTTGACCGATTCAATGACCGCATCACCACCCAGATCCGGGTTGTCATCGGTTTTGCCCACAAGAACCTCGTTAAAGGTGATGGTCCCTTCGGCAACCAGCTCAACCAGGCCGTCGGCGCTCAGGTAACCGCCGGCATCGGGGTCTGCAACGCCCAGGTTCTGATCACCCCGCGTCTGGATGCGGATGGCTGCATCGGCGGCGTTCGCCTCGGCAATCTCAAGGTTGACAGACTCCGCCTCCAGCTGAATGTCGCCGTCGGTTGATGCCAGCCGCTCGGCCGTTACATTCCCATAGGCGCTCAGGTCCATGTCGCCGGATGATTCCAGCTCGGTGGCAGCAAGATCACCTTCGCTGGCCAGCGTCATCGTGGTCCCTGCCGATCCCGAGGTAACCAACAGATTGCCCCCTGTGATGAGCGAGGTGTCGGTGCCGGATGCCAGGGCATCAATGTTGGCATCGCCGGCCACAGAACCATCGATGAAGCCATCGTTTGCCAGCAGTTGTGACAACGTCAGATCATCAGAAGCCTCGAATGCGATGTTGCCGTCAAGGGCAGCCAGAGCGCCGTCCGTCACCGGCCCGAGGAAGGACAGGTACATTGAGCCAGCCTGGCTCAGTGCAGTCACGTCAGCAGCGTTTACCCGCAGGTGCTGGTCGGCGGTGCCCAGGTCACCGACAGCCGTCAGGTCCAGGGCGCCCGCGCTGTCGATCCGGTGATCGGCATCAACGCCGGTAATGGAAGCGCCCAGCAATGTGGTGGAACCATTCACGTTAACCTGATCGATGACCAGGTCGTTAGCTTCAATCCCAACCCAGGCATCACCGCCGGCGCTCAGGTTCAGGCCCTCACCGTCGCCCGTGATCAGGTTCAGGCTGCGGGTTTCCGAACCCACGTTGCCAGCCACGTTCAGATTGACGGCACCGCCTTCGACAATGTTCAGGCTGGTGTCGTCGTAGGCGCCCACCAGGTCACCACCGGTTACCGCCAGCCACATCCCTTCGCCGGCAAAGGCACGGCCCAGTGTCAGGGTGTCCTGTTGGGCCAGGTGCAGCTCCTGATCGGCGCGGGCACTGAGTACTCCGGTGATTTCGGTCCAGATCGGCGCATCGGTGGTGCCTACGCTGCCGGTGGCAGATTCCAGAACCACATCGGTGCCACTCACCACCACTTCACCCGGGCGCGCGGTGGTGATAGCGCCATCGGTGGCAATCCGGACAGCGCCACCGTTGACGTTGTATAGATTGAAGTCGGTCTCACCCCCCAGGAAGATGTCGCTGTCGGCCGTGGCGGTGATGGTGCCACTGGCCTGCACATCCAGGTCCTCGCGCTGGGTCACCCGGATAATCCTGGCGTTGTCCTCATCAAAGCTGACGTCATCAAACTCCGCCGATGAGAGCACCAGAAGGTCTTCCTCGGTGACGGCAGCCAGGCCGCCGGTGACGTCAATCACCACATCATCGGCAAGAGTGCGGCCTATATTGCCGGCGGCCAGAGAGACGTTCTGGCCAATAATGTTGGCGTCTTCGTTGACCAGCGATCCGCCCGCGTCTTTCTCGATCAGTGCTTTCGAGATGCTGTTGCGCAACTGGCTTTCGGTCCAGATGGCGCCGGATGCCACCTGTTCACCAACCGCCTCCGACAACTCGAACTCGAAGTTCTCATCGTAGGCGTTGCCGCCGAACTCCTCGTGCAGGTCATGGTAGGTCTGGGTCTGCTGCTGCTCGTAGGCGGCAATCTCGGCCTCGCCCCAACCGGTGCTCTCCGCCAGGAAACTACGCTCCGACTCGCTCAGGCTATATTCGAAGCCTGCATCATAGGCATCGGTAACGATGTTGCCTTCCGTATCCCGGCTCAGGCCGCGCAGCTGCCAATAGCGGTTGTACCGGGCCTGACCGGCATTCACCATGGCCTGTTTCTGCTGCTCCAGCGACGCTTCGGCACCCGCGCCCAGAAGATTCATGTCATTCCAGAGGTTGAGCAACTCATCCGCCCGGCGCTCGTCACGAACGTCGTTGGTATTCACATCCACCAGATCGCCATCAGCGACCGCAACCGTTACGTCACCGCCGCCCTGAATCTGCCAGACGTTCAGGTCGCCACTGGTTTCCAGCACACCCACGTCCTGCCGGGCGGTGATGGTCACCTGGCCTGTCCGTGCCACACTGCTGTTGAGACCCAGCCATGCACCCGCGGTACCGACAGAGCCCTGGCGCGCGGTCAGGACAAGGTCGTTACCCTGCACGAGCGCCCCATCATCCAGTGCCAGTAGCCCGCTCTGCGAACCCAGATCGACATTTCCGTTACCGGTTCTTACCGTATCCACGAGCAGATCCCCGCGAATACCGTCAATGAACACGTCACCGGAAACCGTGGTCGCATACAGGCCCCCATTGCCCACGGCAACGGACAACGGGCCAGGGCCGCCAATGCCCGTCGTAGCACTGAGCTCCAGCCGGTTGCCGTCAATCAGTACATCGGTGTTACTGGCGGTGATGCTGCCGTTGGAGGTATCGAGACGGATGCGGCCCGCGGAATTGCGAAGGTCACCGGTGAGCGTCAACCCGGCATCAGTGCTTACATCGAGATCACCGACATCGAAGCCGATGAAGTTGATGGCAATGTCGTTGTCCGCGTTGGCAACGTTACGGGTGATCTCGAATGCGCCCCGCGTCGAGCTTTGCTTCTGCCAGTAGCGAACCTCAAGGCAGACAATAAAATGTGCCTCGCAGGTCGTCCAGGTTTGTGGCTCCGAGAATACCGGATCGTCAATGTTGAACTCCTCAGTGCCGGGCGTCGCATTGAAACCCACGTATTCCGCGTCTTCCATGGGATTTGCTTCGCCGGATGCCACCCAGCCGGTGTTGGAAAATTCCTCACCGCTGCCGCTGCCAATAAAGCCGATGGCCGTATCGGAATAGGTCACCACGGTTTGGGTCTCGGAGAACTCTTGGCCCTCCAGCCAGACAAAATCCAGGCCTGCACTGGGGGAATAACTGGCAGACCGCGTGTTGCTGCGGGTTTCGTCAAGATAGGCGCTGGTGCGCGAGATCTCATCGGACCGGCCGCGGTAGATCTGCACGTCATCGTCCACCCGGGTGTAGATCGTGCTGTTCAGGACGATGGTCTCGGACGCCGTACCCCGGTTGAGCAGGTCGGTGTCATTGATACGCAGAACACCCTCAACGTTATCCCCCAGGCTGATATCGGAAAGTTCCAGGGCCTTGCCGGTGGTGTTGTTCACCTTCACCCGGCCGTAACCGTCGATCACGTTGATCTGGCCACCGCCGGTGCTCATGATCTCACCGGTCAGCTCCATGTAGCCGCCGGCCACATCCACGCCATCGAGCAGGATCTTGTCTTCCTTGGCGTCGTAACGATAGCCGATAATGCCGGCGCTCGGGTCGGAGTCCGTGATGCGCACAAACCTGTCGCCGTCATTGTCCTCGTAATTATCGAACGCAGCGTCCATCGCGGCTTTTGCGGCGTCGTCAATGGTCACTTGCCAGTCAGCGATGCCGGACTGCACCGTACCGTTGATGTTCAGGTATCGGGCACTGGCCACCAGGTTGTTGCCGGCAATGTAGTTGCCCGGGTTGTAGCCTTCGGCGTTAAAATCCGCACCTCTCGGATCATTGCCCACATGCCGGAAGGTATCGAGATAACTCAGCAGGATGTCTGCACCAGCACCGATATCTAGCGAATTACCGCGAACGTCCGCCTGGATGTAAAGACTGCCTTTGGTGCTCTCCAGGTCGATACTGCCACCCAGGTTAAGAATGTCGCCTTGCACAAAGATGTCCGTCGGTAGCAGCGCGGCGAACGGTGAGTCTCCGGAGCCGCCACGGTCACTGAGATCCGGTAGTGTTACGTCGGACGGGTTAAAGGTATTGGCCACCGTGATTGATGGCGCCGGTGAGCTGGCACCACTGACAACGCTACTGAATCCGGCAGTGCCGTGACCGCCGCTGTTCAGCGTCCCGATCTCGCTGGCACTGGACACCAGCGAACCATTGAAGGTGATGTCACCCACGGCATCGTTAGGAATCTCCAGGCCTTCCAGGCGGAGGAACGCAGGCGTCGGATTGTCGATGGTGATACTGGCATCACCGGGGGCATTCAGTGCCCCGCTGCCGACCAGGGCATCACCGGTGACGCTGATGTTGCCGCCACGGGCAATCACCGGGTCTACTTCGATGATCTTGATGGGCAGATCCCGCGGTGCGAACAGTTGACCGCCATTGACGATATCTTCACGGGCGTAACCCAGCTCATCGACATAGAACCGAATCAATGCTTCTTTCAGCAGATTGATTTCCGCCTGGAACGCCCGTTTCTCGGTTTCCGAGGCGGCATACTCGGCCTGCATCGCATACAGTTCGTCAATGCGCTCGGTAATAGTCTGGTTGTAGCTGCCATCGACAACCCGGTAGGAGATACCATCGGTTTTCTCTATCTCCTCGATCACCACCTGGTCGGTGTCAGGGTCAAAGCGGTAACCAAGTTCGAGAACTTCCTTGTTGTGCACGCCGGCTTTCAGCGTCCCGTTTACCGTGACCACTTCATTCGACGTACGATGGGTATCGCCCGAGATCGTTTTCAGCGACACCTCGTCGGCGCCGACCAGGTCCGCCAGGCCGTTCACTATGCCCTCAATGGCCTGCGTTGCCAGGTCCGTCGCCGTACCACGGGCGGTGAGGTCCTGATTGCCCGGGCGGGCGTTGATGAAAATGTCGCGAACGCCATGCACCTCACTGCCGGAGGCGATGGTGACCCTGCTGTCGTTATCCAGGGTGGTGTTCACCACCGCCGGGCCGCTCATGGCGAAGGCCGTGTTGTTCCACAGGTCCATGCGACCGGTGAGCTGGTAGCGGCCATCATCACCCCCGGCACTCATCCCGGCGTTGAGGGTGACATCGCCGTAGCCTTTGAGGAAGCTATCTGCCGCCAGATTCACGGTGTTATCCGCGGTCATGCTCAGATCGGTCGTGCCATCGGCAGCGCCGGCCAGACCGTAGGTCTTGACGTTTCCGGCAACCTCCGCAACCGCATCGGTGCGGGCACCCATGGCGAGGTCTCCCACCGAGGTCACACGGGCGTTCTCGCCCACCGAAACACCCGTGGTGGAAGTCAGCGTCATAAACGCATCACCACGCGCGATTGGCAGGCCGCCGCCGGCGTCGATACGCAGCCGGTCTTCCAGATCAAAAAAGGAATCGGCATTGATCAGCAGGTTACCAGGATCACGCCAGTCCCCGGTCACTTCAAGCGCCGCACTTTCACCAATGTTTACGGTACTGCCCAGATCCACCTCTGTGGTAATCGTCGCTGCGGCAGCGTTGGCAATGCCGCCGGCACCTGAGGTGAGACTGTACTCCTGGCCTTTCTTCCGGGCCTCTGCACGACTGCGAACGTCTATATCCCGCGCATCAAACCGGGCGTTTTGTGCAAACTCTACGTTGGCTTCCGCATCCACATCGTGGCGGGTAAAGCCACCGCTGGCACCAAGGGCCGACGCCTGAACCGTGTTCAGATTGGCGTTAAAATCACTGAGGTGGCTGGCGCTGACCGTCAGATCATCCAGCACCGCGGTTCCGCCGTTAGCGAGTTCCGCAAGCGTGACGCTGGTGTCTTTGGTGATGGCCGTGGTGGATGCGCCGGCAATGATGCCGCCGCTGCCCGCTTCTGCGTCTACGCGGTTTCTGGTTTCGCTGTCTGCCACCACACTCAGCGAATCCCGACGCGTGTCGGTCATGGTGGCGCTGAAGGTTGCGGTAGTGGTGCCCTCGGCGGTTGCCGTTCCGGTATTGCGGCCATCGGAGGCCGCACCTACGGCAAAACCGTCCGCCTTGGCGTACTGGGCACTGGTGTTGTCTGCTGCGACCCTAACGTCACCTGACAGACTCAGAGAACCAGCGGCCAGGGCATTGGCCTCAGAGGCGCCCATGGCTTTAGCCGAAGTGGCAATGACGCCAGTCACGATGCCGCCGGAGGAACCTTCAGCCCGGGCATCGGCGCTGTTATCAGCGCCCGAGGTTTTGGAAACAGTGGCTTCAACATTCAGGCCGCCGCTGCCGAAAACCGAGCTGTCCTGGTCCAGGCTTGCGGTCACCGTGGTATCAGTCTGCGCATCGGCAATCGAGGCACCGACGGCCAGGCCGCCGGAAACCGCCCAGCCCTGGGCGAAAGCCGTTGCGTCCGGTGTGGCTTCGGCCAGGATATCCAGGCCGCCGTAATTCACCCTGAGGGCGCTGTTGTAAACACCGGCATCAATGGTCGAGGTATCCAGCGCGGTCGCTACCGAGCCGCCGGCTGCCGCGCCCAGCCCGCCAGCCGCGGCAATGGTGTGGGCATCGACAGCACCGGAAGCAACGGCATCAACGCGAGTGGAGAAACCGTGGTTGAACGTGGCGCCGGCGATGCGCGCATCCACACTGCTGTTTTTGGCAGCCGTGGCGACGACCACACCCACGGCACCGGCGCCTGCCGCCGCGCCAATAGCATCGGCCCCGATGGAGGTGGCGTCTTCAGCCGCCACAGTGGCGTATTGCAGGCTGGCACTGTTCGGGCCGCTGCTCAGCGAACCACTCAGGCCCGCATTCACCGCATTGTCGATACGGCTGTCCACCACCGCCGCACCCAGGCCAACGATACCGGCACCGCCAGCCACGCCATCGGCTTCAATGGCATCGCCACCCTCGCCATTCAGGGCGTAGGCGCCAATGTCGAGATCACCGGTCAGGGTCAGGCTGGAATTGCCCGCTACCTGAGCAATCACCGTGTTGTAAACCCGGTCAATGATCACCGAGCCGCCGGCGCCTAGGGTACCGCCGATACCGACTGCACCGGCGGTGCTCTTAAGGCGGGTCTTGTCCGTGGCTTTCACGGTTACGTCGCGAGCGGTGACATTGGAATCCACAATCCTGGCAGTGGTTGTGTCTGCCAGGCTGGCATCCGTGGCCGCTCGCAGGTCGTAGGTGCCCGCCGAGTTGATGGCGGAGATCTGGTCGCCATCCAGTTCATTGGCGGCATCGCCGGTACGGTCGGCGTTGGCGAGCGAATCCAGCTCATTCAGGGTACCGGAACCGCCCTTGTCGAGTTCCTCGTTGGCGTCGCCACGCTCGCCGCTGCCAATAAAGGTCACCGACAGGGCGCCGGAGATACCCAGGGTGCCACCACCGCCGGCGGCCACGCTGGTAGCGTTTACCTTCGAGTCACTCAGGGCGGCGACAGTAACATTGCCGCTGGTACGCAGGGTCGAATTCTCGACCGTGGCACCGACAGTGGAATGCAGCACAGACACATGGCCGCCTGCGCCAATACCCATACCGGCAGGCGATGCGCCAATGCCGATCGCACCGGCGAAGCTGCTCAGATCCGCCGAATCCTCGGCGGTTACGTCAATATTGCCCGTGGTGTTCTCGTTGCCGAGACCCACACCGCTGG
Organism: Marinobacter sp.; assembly: GCA_035705335.1. GTDB lineage: Bacteria > Pseudomonadota > Gammaproteobacteria > Pseudomonadales > Oleiphilaceae > Marinobacter. Next base: position 12,119 of record DASSWD010000184.1, read on the forward strand.
CCCGGGCAATGGTGCGGTTTTCCGCCACATTGGCCGTTACCGAGCCCGCCACACCCACAGCGCCTGCACCTGCGGCACCAACGGCCCAGGTATCGATTTCACTGCCAGTGCGGGCATTGATCCGGGTATCTCCGGTGACCGAAAGAACACTGCCGGAGTCGCCGGCACTGCCGTCCCGTTGATCACGATCCACAGTGGCTTCAGTGGTCAGGGAACTGATGGCCAGGTTCATGGCGCCGGCCGCCGCCGCGCCGCCCGCACCACCAATCGCGCCGGAGGCCAGCAGAAGCTGGTTATCCACTGCCGCCTCAACGATCAGGCCACCTGAAGTCACATCGGTGCCATTATCCAGATAGGCCAGCGTGGTGGCATCGTGCAGGGCGAAAGTACCACTGCCTGCCGCCACACCTCCGGCACCACCGGCGGCACCGGCCGACATCACCGTGGTTCCGAGGCCGGTGTAGGCCGCTACCGTCACATTATCCTCAGCCCGGGCGTCGGCCCCGCTCAGGAAGGCTTCGGTCTGGCGGTTGACCACATCCACCACCAGCACTCCGGCACCTGCCCCACCAGCACCGCCGGCGAGGCTGATGCCCATGTTCGAGGTGTAGGCGTGGCTGGAGCCATTCACATCCAGCTGCTGGGCGGCGTCGGCGCCGTCCGCCGTATTGATGGCCGCGTCGGTGACTCCGGCGCGGGTGGCACCGCCAACAATGTTGGTGGTACCGGTGAGTGCGCCGGCGGCCGTTCCGGCACTGAAGCCGGCCGTCACGGCAAAGGTCGAAACGCTTTGCAGCGACTGGGCATTGACCGCAACCCCTCTTACCGATTTACGCGCGCTCTGCAGATCCGCCGCGGTGATATCCACCAGATCTTCCAGGCGGGTGAGCTCGGGTGTGCTGGTGAGGTCACCGGAAGCCACGTCCAGCACACTGCCGCTGTCTTTGGCCAGGGCACTGACCTGGGTTCCGCTGCCACTGATCAGCGCCTCGGTGCTGGCCAGCATATGGTTCACCGCCAGGGAAGCACCGCCGCCAAACGAACCGGAACTAACCCCGACAGCGCCGGCGAATACTTCCAGAATGTCATTATTGGCGGCCAGCACCCCAACGTTGTTCTGTGCCGTAACATCGGCATCGTCCCGAATCCCGGAACGGGTGCTGGTATTCAGCAGGTTGACGGACACCGAGCCGGAGACGGCATCCCCGCCACCAACAGAGAGCCCGGCGGACACAGTACCAATACGGGCCTGCGAATCGGCATCCAGAAGCACATCAGCCACATTGAACTGACCACCGGAAAGCTCAGCCACCACCTCGTTGCCGATCCGATTCACGGCAACCGAGGCGCCCACAGCGGTGCCCCCGGCCTGAATTGCACCGGCCAGGCTGTCGATGGTGCTGTTGTCAGCCGCGGTAATCTCCACATCCGCTGCGGTGTTATCCAGGCTCACGTCCGTGGCCCTGGCGCTCAGGGTGTTATCGGTAAAGCTGTTGGCAGTCGACACACCCGCCGACACCGCACCGGCGGCACCGGCCGAGGCGGCCAGGGTTTTGATTTCGGAGTAGCTACTCGTGTTCACCGCCAGGCTGTCAGTGCCGATCAACTGCGTGCCTTCAATCCCCGCGTTATAGCCGCCGTTGATGGTGTTCACGGAGGCCGCCAGGCCGCCACCTGCGGAACCGCTGGCACTGACCACCCCGGCCAGAGACCAGATGCTGGCGCGATTGCTCGCCGTGCCCGTGCCAACCGTGGCCGAGACATCGCCCGCGGTAATGCTGCCGCTGTTGATCAGCGCGCTGGTCTGCAATGTCATCAGGTTGATGCTGGCGGAACCAGCCAGGGCAATACCCTGCATGCCATCGGTAACGGCGCCGGCCACCGCAATGGAGGCGATGTCCGCGTCCTGATTGGCTTCAACGGTTACAGTGCCCTTGTCCGCAGCCGCACCGCCGTCAGTAACGGTGGTTTGTCCACCAAGCTGCGCCGAGACCGTGCCGCCAATATCGTTATAGCTGGCCGCAGCACCAATAGCCGCCTGGCCACCAACGGTGGCGGAAAGACTTCCCGCCAGGGAGAAGAAGTTGCCATCGGCACCGGCGGTAACGGAGACGTTATCGGCGTTCAGGGTCGACTGCCCCAGAACCCGGGCCGCTACATCGGTACTGCTCAGGGTGATGGCACCGGAACCCAGCGCGGAGAATCCATTACCGCCAGACACACTGGCACCGGCCGCAATACCAATGGCTTTGCGGGAATTCAGAGCGGATACCTCCAGGTCGCCATCGGTGGCGGTTACTGACGCATCGCGGATTTCCGCAACGTAGCTGCCCTGAAGGTCGGTAAAGCCAACCGCTGCACCGGCCGCAGCGTTGCCTGCGCTGATGGCGAGCGACCCGGCGAAACCGACCACCGTTTCACCGGACGCAAATTCTTCGCTATCGATTGTCAGCCCGGTCTGGCTGGCATCCACATCCGACAGCGCGCTGGCATCGAAATCGCCCTGGGCGCCGGCGGTGTTATCCCGGAACAGGTTATCCGGATCGGCGGTATCGGCGGTGCTCCGTGCCGTCACGGTCACGTCACCGGCCGCTTCCACCGTCGAGGCCGTCACCAGGTTTTCGTAGTCCACCACTTCCGGCGTAGCCGCATCGCCATCGTCGTCTCTGGTGCCGTACTGGCCGGTGATACCCGCCTGCAGGTCGCTGTCTACCGTCATGATGTAGACAGAACCAGCGCCTGCGAAGGAACTGCCGGTGGCGACGCTGCCTCCGAAAGCGCCGGCCAGGATTCGGGCCGCGCCCAGGGCACTGACATCGACGGTATCGAAGCCGGTCAGGCTGCTGCCCCTGAGGTAGGAACTGACATCGTTATCAATCCGGGCATAGGTGGCGGCAAGTCCAACGCTACCGCCGGAACCGCCGCCCAGGCCCAGGGCCAGAGAGCCGCCGCCGGTGAGAATGCGGGAGCGGTCATAGCCGGTCACATTGGCGGTGCTGCCATCGCCCGAACCAGCCAGCTCACTGTCCTCGATCTCGGCCTGGTAATCGGATTCGATGGCCGCCACCGACACGGAACCGGCACCGGCCGCGCCGGCGCCACTGGAGGAGCTGGCGGCCAGGGCGACGCCGATGGAGAGAATATCGCCGGAACCTGCGGCCAAAACGTCCAGCAGATCAACCCGGCCATCCAGGTTGTACAGGCCGGCCCTGACGCTGTTGTTGATATCGTTCACGGCCACCGCGGCGGCAATGGCGGCCGCGCTGCCACTGCCACCGCCGGCAATGGAAATGGCCGCGGCACCGGAGGCGCTGATCTGGTCCACATCACCGATGGCGCGCACATTCACGTTGGTGGCAGGATCACCGGCCTCCTGAAGCAGACTGGTATCACGCACTTCCGCAACCGTGTTCATTTCCGCCAGGTTCAGTGTGATGGAACCGGCGCCGGTCAGGCTGCTGCCGGGCTGTTTGCCAGCGGCACCGAAGGCGCTTCCGGCCTCGCTCAGGGCAGCCAGGAAGCCGCCATTCTGCGCTTTGGTCTGGGTCGGTGTCGGAGACGGGGCTGTCGGCGGTGGGGTCGCGCCGCCGGGGGTGTTTACCGCTACCGCACCGGCCGCGCCAATCACGCCGACCGTGCCCTGGCTGACCGCATTCACCGTCAGATCGGACGTTCTGATTCCGTCAGCCTCGCCAGAGGCCACGGCGGTATCCGCCGGGGGCATATCCGCTGTCTCGCCCTCTTCCAGGGCCCGGTCCTCGCTGTTATCGCCGATATAGGCGCGGGTATCGCTTTTCACATCGTTATAGGCAAACACCACACCAATCGCGGTTTTTGAACCACCGTCGCCACCCGGTGGCGCAAGCGCCACGGCCCCGCCAACGGTCCACAGGTTCATGGCGTAGTCCGCGCCGAGGTTAACGGCATCGGCCACAACCCGGGCGCCGCTGTGAATACTGGCGTGGGTGGTGGTATCGGTGTTGGCGTAGCTGAGGATACCATTGCCGGCAACGCTGGAGCCCTGCCCGGCAGACGGCGCCACCACGTACATCAGCTCGCGGGTTGAGGCATCGACGTTCAGGGCTTGGGCCTGAACCACGGCACCATCGCCAATGCCAGCAATGGTGCTGGTTTCAAACTCGGTCCAGCCAATGGCTCCGCCACCGGCATTATCGGAAGGCGCGGCACGGGAGGTCAGATAGGTCAGCAGCGACAGGTTACCGGTCACACTGGCGGTTTCCATGGCGGTGCGGGCGTCAACATCCACGCCGCCGGACCACTGCCAGGTGAGATCGGTATCGATATCAAAGCTGTCTTCACCTTCAGGCGGTTCGAAGGTTATGGCAAAGTCGCTGTCCCAGGTATCATCGGCGCCCGTGGCAATGAGCGTGGCGCCCTCGCCCACCCAGGCGCGGGTATCGTGGCTGACAAAGGTGCCGTTGAAACTGCCGTACACCGCCGTGGTGGTTTCCGAGCTGCTGCCCGCGCTCTGGGCGAAGGCATTGGAGTAGCTGGTCAGCAGATAGTCCGGCAAGCCGAAGGTTTCATAGGCCTGCCCGTCTGGCGCCAGGTACAGGCTGACGACATTATTGACCGTGGCCAGAAAATCATCGGGGCCATCCCATTCCGCCGGATTGAACTCTGCGATCAGTTCGTCATAGTCATAGTCCAGTGGCAACTCGCTGCGGGCACCCACGCCGATGTTCTTCGCAGTAATGGAAACCCCGTCGCCAATGATGGCCTGGCTGGAGTGCAGGTAATCCGCGTAGGCAATGGCCACGCTGCCGGAGACTTTGGCACCGTCTTTTTCGGAGACCGAGTTCACCCGGCTGTCGGCGATACTGCGAACCCCCTGATCCACCACCCGGGACCGCACCGAGACGTTCCCGTTGGCAAGATCAACGGTGGCACCCCCGCCAATCGTCGCCTTGGCATGCTGCTCACTGAAGGTGAGACTGGTGCCGGCCGCCAGGCGAACACCGGCCGGTTTACCGGTTGCGCTCAGTTGCCCCTGGATAAAGCTGTTGATGGCAGAGGAGCGCTGGCGGCGGCTGCCCACCAGGTAATCAAAAACATTGTTGCCGTTCTGGACTACCGCTTTGGTCACCCGGGTATCGCTCAGGTTCTCCGCCACAACGTCCAGGGACGCAGACGCAGCACCGGATGACAGGTCGGCGTTGAACGAAGCCAGCGCCGAGGTATTGAAATCGGAAATCGCGAGCGTGAGGGCACCCTGGGAGGTCGAGGGCGCCTTCGGGTCCACAAAGGCAAGACTGGCGGCCTCCGTGGTCAGGCTGTCCATGTTACTGGCGCGAACCTCCACCGAATCCGCCGTCAACACGACATCTTTGCCAACAATTGCTTCTGTGTGGACGCGCGCCCGCCCGATTCCCAGGGCGAAAGCCGCAGCGGTGTTACCGGTATTGCCGGTCTTGGCCCGCGACACCTCGGCCTCCGCTGACACTTCCAGCGTGTTCCTGCTCTCTGCAACCACCGAGAGATTGGTTGCGGTGACCTGAGCATCGTCTGAGATCCGTGCCGCTGTGGTACCGGACACCTGCCCGTAAATCACACCAAAACCGGCCGCAGGCAGAGACCCGCCTGCGAGACCGCCGGTGGCACCGCGCACCAGGCGTTCAGCGTTGGCTTTTACGGTGACCTTATCGGCCGCATCCAGCTCTGCACCCGCGCCGATGGTCACGGTGGCATCCGCGATCGCCAGCCCGGCGGTCAACGGGAAGCCCAGTCCAAGCAGCGACGTCAGGTCGGTGGGGTCATCGAAGCTTTCAATGGCGTTGTCCTGGATCTCCGAAGATTCCAGGCCAGCCATTTGCTCCATCACCGTCAGCTTGCCCGTGGGGTCTGCCGGGTCCAGGCCGGCCAGCCAGGCGAAATCCACCTCGGCAATGGCTTCGGCGGAAATGTCAATGTTGCCACCCTTGATGGCGCCGTTAACGGTGACATTGGCCTCGGCATCCGACCAACCCGCAATCTGGACATCCGACGCCCGGGCCTTGAGGGTGACATCGCCATCCGCCCCGGCCGCACGGGTGTAGCCCAGCCTGTCAACGTAGCGGGCATCAATTACCGCGCCGTTTTCAACATTGATCGACACATCCGCGGTTTGCGCTACCCGAATGCTGTTGGTGACGTTGCCAACACTGGTGAAATAGTCGCCCGGGCTGGTGGACTGGCAGATGTTACAGGTGAAGTTGTCGCCGGAGGTGAGCGTGATATCGCCCGCGTTGTAGCCATCGGTGGCGAAGGTGAGGATCTTCGCGCCATCCTTCACGGTAATGTTCGGCGCCTGCAGGGTTACGCTGCCGGAATCCCCTTCCGAAGCCACGGTGTAAAGGTCTGCGCTCGCCGTATCAGCCAGGCCGGCCGGGTTATCCGCAAGCTGACTGGCGGGATCAATGTTCACCGCCGCTTTACCGCTATCAATCCGGCGGGTGTTGATCGTGGCACCAGCATCAATGGTGACCGAATCACCGGCGTTGATCAGAACGTCGCCGCCGTTGGTGTAGTAGGCGGTCGATGCCATGGTCACGTTGGCGTTGCCCACCAGGAACTGGCCGTCTTCACCACCGATGCCAGCAGACAGATCGGCGTTAAGGCCGGCCAGTGTCAGATCGTTTCCGGTGGTCTCGAGGGTACCGCCATCGCCGGTCGAACCGGCGGATGCATCCAGCAGGGCACTGCCCGAGACGGTGGTGGTGCCTGTGGCATCGAGCAAAAGCTCGCCGCCATCACCGCCCTGATCGGCGCCGGCCACGCTGACCGCTGCGGTAGCACCGATGGTCAGATCCTGATCGGAGCGCAGAGAAACCGAGCCACCGTTGTGCGGAGCGGCATCCGGAGACTGACCACGGGCGCTGATGGTGCCATCAACCTGCAGATTGGCGCCAGAAGCCAGTTCAACCCGGCCGCCGCTGCCACCGTCTGAAGCGCCGTCGGCCAGCACATTCGCAGTACCGGCAATGGTGACATTGCCCCCGGCACCCACCGACACCTGGCCGCCGCGCCCTCCGGTTTCAGCAGAGCTGGCGTCCACAAGCCCGGCGACCGTGGCGTTGCCGCTGGCTCGAATAGTGATACCGCCATCCACCACGGCAACATCGGTCCCTGCCTCGAGCCCCTCGGTATTGACGGTCGCTTCAAACAGCGCCTCACGGGCCTCTGCGGTTGCCGAAAGCAGCGAACCGGTCACAGAAACATCGGTGCCGTAGATGGCGATCGCAGACGCACTGTTCACCGTGCCTTCAATGTTGATGATGCCATCAACGGACTGCGGCGCGTCACCGCGCAGCAACTGCGCTACGGCCTCGTCGCCGACAGTGCCGTCTACGGCTATAAGTTCATCCATGAACGCGGTGGTCGGCGTGGCGAACAGCAGGCTGCCCACGTTCAGCACACCCTGGGCGCCCACCACAATACCGTGGGGGTCGGCAAACACGATGTGCCCGCCGATCTTGTCGTTAAGCAGCCCATTGACCGTACCGTTGATGACGGCCCGGGAATCGTGAATCAGGTTAATGAGGTTGCGGGCGCCGTCCGGGACATGAAGGTTGACGGTATTGCCCTGAGCCACCTGGAAGTGATTGAAGCTGTTAAAGCCGCTGTCACCCTTGACGGTTTCAGTACGGATGTCGGTAAAGGTACCCGAGATATCAAGGGTGGTTTGGGTCCGGCCGCTCGCCTGAATGTTCTGCTCGATAGCCTGAGCGCCGGGCGCTACGCCCAATGCGGAAAGGATCGCCGTCCTCAGCGGGTGCCGGGCAGCGATGTTGAGAAGGGAAGCATCTCGCCGGCCTCCCCCGTTATTGGTGTTGTGGGGGAGATTCCTGGAGCGTACGTTCATGTCCCGAGTCCTTTACAGCTACATCCTGATTAACTGCAAAGACTAACGATCAGATACAAACATTAACATACCCTAATCAGGGGGTAATTTTTTGTTAATGGCGGGACATCAGTCGTGGCCAAGCCAGAGCGCGGTCAATGCCGCCCGGCTTTTCACGTTGTACTTGCGGTAAAGCGTGGTCACATATTTATGGGTAGTGGCAGGGCTCTGGCCCAGATCCGCAGCAATTTCCTTCTCGGACATGCCCGTCAACAGCAGATGCAGCACGCGCCGTTCTGTAGGCGTCAGCGCCTCACCCGCCACCAGTACGCCGAAGCTCAGCAGTAACTGCCGGTAATACCAGGTCAGGCTACGCAGTGCGTAGCTGGCCACCGCCAGGTCTTGCTCAGTGAACCGGGCGTTGTCACCGATCTTGTGAAAACCGAAATACACCTCGCTGTCCGGGTTCACCGGTGCCACCACAAACAAGGTGTCGGAGATGCTTCGGGCCTGATAGAGCGAGCGATAATGGCTGGATTCGAAAAAAGCGGGCGACACATGGTCACGCAGCAACGTTGCGCGGAAAGTACCGGCGTTCCTGATGTGATTTACGACGCTCTCATTGGGTTCGCCGCTCTCAATTTCCCGAACGGCGATCTTGTGCAGTTTCTTGTCAACATCCAGGGCTTGATAGTAGTAGATCGGCCCCGGCCGCCAGCCCTGCATCACGTCATCCGCAGAGCAATGATCCATTCGCAGTGATGCGAGCCAATAACCGTGGTCCGCATTCACCAGCGTTCCGACGCTATCCAGAAGATGACGCAAAGAAGCCTCACTGGCGGAGGCCGGAAAGTTGGGGAGTTCATCCCACAAGCGATGTATCTGGTTCAGCGTCTCTTTTTCGATCATCACGGGATCGAAGATTAATTCGACTTCTCACATAACACAAGGCCCGGCGCTCTCACGCCGGGCCTTGTAGGGCACTGCTACAGCTGTTAACCGCGGGAGATCAGTCCTGCTGCCAGCTCTGCACTGCTTCCTTACCGTACTTGTCACGCCACTCATTCAGCGTCTTGTGGTTGCCGCCACGGGTTTTAACCACTTCACCGGTGTGCGGGTTCTTGTAGGTTTTCAGGGGGCGCTTGGGGCGACTGCCTGTTGCGGCTTCGGCCTTCACACCGCCGATGGACGGGTCGATGGTCGCCAGAATCTGCAGTACGTCTTTCGGTGACTTGTCATACTCCTTCATCAGGGCCCGGACTTTCTTTTCGAAATCCAGCTCGCTTTTCAGC
>DASSWD010000185.1:0-4497 GCA_035705335.1 Marinobacter sp.
ACGAATTCGCCGCGCTGAACAGGCGCCTGCGCCGGCTCAGGCGGAACAGGTTGGTCAGGTTCTGCCTGCCGTTCCGGTGCCACTGGCGCCTCGGTTTGTTGAGGTGGTTGTGGTTCATTACGGGGCGCTGCCTCGACAATCGGTTCCAGATCGTCCGGTTCCCAGGGAGGGGTGTCCGGCTCCCAGGGCGGCGGCTCTTCGGCCATCGGAGGGGACGGCGGCACTGAAACCTCAGCCGGTTCAGGTTCTGGCGGCTGCTGAACCGGTTCCGGGGCCGGCTCAGCCTGGGATCCCGTCGGCTGCGCTGGCGCCGGGTCGGGTTCGGGCTCCGGGCGATTACCACCAGCTGCCTGATTGCCACCGGCACTGACGGCCGGCGGCTCGCGGCGTGTGGCGCCGGGGCGGAAGGCCAACATCCGCAACAGGGTCATTTCAAAGCCCATGCGGGCATCCGGGGTGACTGCCAGGTCTTTTCGACCCATCAAAGCCGTCTGGTAGAACAGCTGGGCATCCTCCGCGCTGAGCTGCCGCGCCAGCGCCTGAACCTGTGCCGCATCGCCCATGGCGTTATCAGCGCTGCCCGGCACCACCTGCTCCATGGTCACGCGATGGAACAGCGACAACAGATCCGCCAGAATCACCCCGTAATCCGGCGCAAAATCGGCAATACGGCTGATTTCCGTCAGCAGGCCCGGCCCGTCACGCTCAACCAGGGCCTGCACCAGGCGCTCGATGTCACGCTGGTCAATCGTACCCAGCATGTTGGACACATCACTGGCGGCCAGATTCTGGTTACCAAAGGCAATGGCCTGATCGGTCAGGCTCAGGGCATCGCGCATGCTGCCGTCGGCGGCACGGGCCAGCAGCCAAAGCGCAGGGTCTTCAAACGGGATCTGTTCATGGCCAAGCACGTGTTTCAGGTGACCGACGATGTGCTCCGGCGTCATCCGCTTGAGGTTGAACTGAAGACAGCGGGACAGCACCGTCACTGGCAGCTTCTGGGGGTCGGTGGTGGCCAGCAGGAATTTGACGTGCTCAGGCGGTTCTTCCAGGGTTTTCAGGAAGGCGTTGAACGACTGGTTCGTCAGCATGTGCACCTCGTCAATGAGGTACACCTTGAAACGGCCCCTTGTCGGCGCATATTGGACGTTGTCGGTCAACTCACGCATGTCGTCCACGCCGGTGCGTGAGGCCGCGTCAATCTCAATCAGGTCAACAAACCGGCCTTCCAGGATTTCTCTGCAACTGTCGCATTCGCCACAGGGATTGGGGGTAATGCCGGTTTCGCAGTTCAGGCAGCGGGCCAGCAGCCGGCCAATCGTGGTTTTACCCACACCACGGGTACCGGTGAACAGGTAAGCGTGGTGCAGTCGCTCATGCTCAAGGGCGTGGACCAGGGCCTGCAGAACGTGCTCCTGCCCGACCATGTCCTGGAATGTACGGGGGCGCCACTTTCGGGCTAAAACCTGATAGCTCATGGGTTCCGTCAACTGCCTTTAAAGGTGCCCAACTCTAGCATGTACCCGCGTTGATAAGAAGCAAATCAGCCGCTTGGGAATGTCAGCGAAACGAAACAGAAAGGGTGTAGAACGAGGGAGAACGTGGGGGAATCTGGGGGTGACCCCACCAGCACTTCTCCGGCACACACATCCACCGCTGCGGCTGCTCCCTTCCGGGCCTGACCGGGTTCACGGTTTCATGTTGCGAAGGCACCAATGGGGCCACCATAACAACGCTTTGGGGACAAAACCCCGAAAGCGGCGCGCATATTAGCAGAAGGGTTATGGGACTACAACGGCAGGGGGATTTCATCCCGGCGGAACCAGCAGGCGATGCTGAACCGGGTTCGTTTTGCCGGCAACACTTCGTGGGGGATCTCTTCACTCAGGAACAGCACGGCCCGCCCCGCCTTTGGACGCACCAGCCCCATCGGCAGATCATCGTTTTCAGGATGAAACAGTCGGAGTTCGCCACCGTCCTCAAGGCCCCAGTCCTCATTCAGATAGATTACCAGGCTGACCATGCGCGACGAGCGGCCCCGAAAACTGTCGACGTGGCGTTTGTAGAAATCACCGGGTTGGTAGGTGGCGTAATGGGCCTCGAATCGCTTTAGCCCCAGATACAGACGTTGGTTCAGGCCCGCCATCAGGGTGTCGAACGTCTGGAACAGCAACCCCTGTGGCTCGGTGATGCCTTCAAGCCATGCGATCTTGTCGCGTCGCACGCGATGATCCTGCACCAGGTCTGCGCCCCGACCGACCCCGGCCAAGTCCATGGCTTCGGTGTTGCTGAGCGTCGCCACTTCCCGATACAAAGCCGGCAAGAGGCCGACCGGCAAACGGTGAGTCAGATCCAGCTCCAGCCAGCCTTGCTCACTCAGGGTATCGGCCAGCTCATCCAGCCACGCGTCATCCGCCAGCACTTTGGGAGTGACGGATGGCGTCATCGGCAGGGCTTCTCCGGCCAGCAAGTCAAGACAATCGGCTTGATGCAGCTCTGGCGTCGGCAAGGGAACCACCAACGCTCCCTGGTTGTCAGTGGCCATTGTCAGCCCTCCGAATTTTTCCGGTATTGTATGTTCAAACTCGCCGTGAGGGCGGTTTTAATTTACTCTTCTAGTAAGCAGTTACCGTAAGGAAACGACGCGTCATCATGTCAGAGAGCAGTAATAAACCCCCGGTCTCGGTCCGCCCCGGACAATGGTCATTTACCCGCTGGAATACGATTGGTCAGCTTGAGGCTCTGGAAGTTCACCACCCACTGTTTCAGGCGACGGTGTTTCTTCAGGGCGCTCACCTCACCCACTTTGCGCCCCGCAACGAGGGCAACTGGCTGTGGCTCAGCGAACTGGCGCGCTTCCAGCCCGGCCGGGCGATTCGGGGCGGGGTTCCGGTGTGCTGGCCCTGGTTTGGGGACCCTGCAAGGAACCCGCCGGAAATCCGTAAACGGATTCACGGGGTGACGCCCCACGGCTTTGCCCGCACCACTCTGTGGAAGCTTGAAGATGTTCGCGAGAGCGCCCATGAGGTAGAGATCAGTCTGTCACTGAATGCCAACGACGACTTTCAGGAACTCTGGTCGGGCCACGCCCTGGCACTGATCACCTTTGGGTTTTCGGTTCGTGGCTGCCAGATCGCTCTGACCACGACCAACCTCGGCCACGACCCGCTGGCATACAGCCAGGCATTTCATACCTATTTGCCGACAACAGACATCGGCCGAAGCCGCATTCTGGGCCTGGGGGACAGTCAGTACATAGACACGCTCAAGGAATGGGAATACTTCAGGCAGGAAGGGCCGGTGTATTTCGACGGTGAAACCGACCGCATCTACGAATCCGGGGAACCTCTGACCGTCGTTACTCCCACCGCCAAGCGCAAGCTCACGTCCGTCGACAGCGATTCTACGGTGGTCTGGAACCCGGGCCCGGAGAAAGCGCAACGGTTATCAGATTTCCCCGATTCGGCGTGGCGCAGAATGCTGTGTGTCGAAACGGCCAATGCTGCGTCAGACTATCGGGTATTGAATGAGGGCCAGAGCCACACCCTCGGGGTATTTATCGGCAGGGCATGATTCACGGGAAAAACACCCATCACACAGGGAGCGGGCATGGGCCTGGCATCGTATCTGAGATCGAAGCTGGTCTCACCGGATCTGGATCAGCAGATTGACAACATCCATAAGCCCACGGGCACGCTGGGCTATGACCCCTGGGGCTACAATAACGAAGCGGTCAAGTATGGTTTCTCGCTGACTCGCCAGATTTACGAAAAGTACTTCCGGGTGCAGGCCGATGGCGTAGACAATGTGCCCGCCGAAGGTCCTGTTCTGATCATTGCCAATCATTCCGGCCAGTTGCCCATTGACGGCCTGTTGATCGGTTACGCACTGGCCTCCCGGCCCCTGAAACCCCGCATGCCCAGGGCGATGATTGAGCGGTTCTTTCCCACAGTACCCTGGCTGGGGAACCTGCTGAACGAGATGGGTGCGGTCCTCGGCGACCCAGTCAATTGCGCCAAAATGCTGGAAAACAACGAGGCGGTGATTGTCTTCCCTGAAGGTGTCAGGGGCTCAGGCAAACTCTACAAAGACCGCTATCAGCTCAAACGCTTCGGCAACGGTTTCATGCATCTGGCAATGAAATACAACGCCACCATTGTGCCGGTAGGCGTGGTGGGCTGCGAAGAAACCATACCGGCCATCGCCAATATCAGCCCCCTGGCAAAGGTACTTGGCGTGCCTTACGTGCCGGTCGCGCTGCCGGTGATTCTGCCCGCCAAGGTTCATCTCAACTTCGGGCCGCCCATGCACTTTGACAGCGCCGAGGTGACCGAAGAACAGGTCACCGAGCGAGTGGAGGCTGTGAAGGCAGAAATCAGCCGGCTGATTGATAAGGGCCTGAGCGAAAGGAAGCGACTGTTCTGATGACTGACACCAAACGCCCCCGCATTCTTATTACCGGCGCAGCCGGCGCCCTGGCCCAGCAGGTGATCGATC
>DASSWD010000186.1:0-17948 GCA_035705335.1 Marinobacter sp.
TGACTGTTGTAGTGCACCTTGCCGCCCTCGATGGCTTCCTTGGCGAGGGAGCGGGTCTTGTAGAAGCGTGCCGCCCATAACCATTTGTCGAGACGGACTTTCTGCTCATCAGCGCTGGTTGCCGCCATGTCTCCTCACTGGATCGGTTGGAACCGTTAGCCGGTATTATAACCGGCCCGGGCGGCTCACGGCAGGGGGCATATTGCCTCCAGCGCGGGCAGCAACTCGTCAAAGTGGCGGATACCCGGGATGCTCGGATGCGCCGCTTTTTCCGGCTGCTGGCTGTCGGGGGCCAGAATGGCGAGGCACTGGCCAATGCCGGCGCCGACTGCGCTGTCTAGAACCGGGAAGCTGTCGTCCACCATCAGGGTGCTTGCCTGATGATAGGGCGTGAGTTGTTGCAGGTCCTGCCAGAACGCCGGATCTTCCTTGGGCCTGCCAAGCTGATGACTGGATACGATGGCATCGACATGGTGGTCCAGCCCCGTGCGGGCCAGCTTGAGCGCCAGCGGGTCAGGGTGGCAGTTGGTGACGATCACCGATCTCAGACCGGCGCGGCGAACGGCGCCCAGAAAGGCGGGAACGTGGGGCCGGTAACCGATACGGTCTCCGACCTCGGCTTTCAGGCCGGTAATGTCCAGGGCCAGACGCTCGCTCCAGTAATCGGTGCAATACCAGTTAAGCGAGCCGCGTTCGGCCATGATCATCGGAATCAGGGTGTCTTTCGCCTGTTGCGGGCACAGGCCGTGGGTCTGGGCGTAACGCAGTGGCAGGTGTTCCAGCCAGAAGTGGTTGTCAAAATGCAGATCCAGCAGGGTGCCGTCCATGTCGAGAAAGACGGTATCGAGCATTGACCAGTCAACCATAAACAAAACAGCCTGAAGAGTTTTCTTCAGGCTGCCTCAGTTACAGGCCGCTGGCAAGCCGGACAATTACGGACGCCGTTATTCGGGCGGGCGTTCGTCCATGCGGTCAGTCGTTGCCCTGTTCGACGGTGTCGACCTTGCGCCCGGACCGGGTACAGCCAAGACAACGAACAAAGGTGGCTTTCGCCGGGCCCACCACCAGCACTTCGCCGGCTTCGGCGGCGTTACCGCCCAATGCCGAGAAGGGCAGGGAAACGAGGTATACAGCGCTGCCGACGATCGTGGTTGCCAGCAGCAGGGGGCGTAGCAGTAAAGCGTCAGTGGTCATGGCCAGTGCAGACGGGCTTTCGTCCACCGCCTGCGCGTGGCCCAGGGAAGAAAACGCCAGCAAACAGGCCACCACCGTGGCAACCAGAGTACGGGAAATCGTGCGGGTCATGGGGAATCTCTCCTTATTCTCTGGGTAACTATGAATCATATTGCCTCAATTTCAAACGATTTTTGGTTGAAAACTGTTACCCGGTTCTCGCCGAATCCTGACGGTCAGTGCTGGCAGGCCGGGCAGTACACGCTGGCCCGGTTGTTCATCCGGATTTCTTTCAGGGCGGTGCCGCACATCTGGCAGGATTGTCCGCCGCGGCCATACACCAGCAGGGACTGGGCGAAGTAGCCGGGTTTGCCGTCGCTGTTGACGAAATCCCTGAGTGTGGTGCCGCCCATCAGAATTGCGGCGGTGAGTATCTCCCGGATGGCATCCGCCAGTTTCAGATAGCGGTCGAGACTGATGCGCCCGGCCTTGCGGCGAGGGTGAATGCCGGCCTTGAACAGTGCTTCATTGGCGTAGATGTTGCCCACGCCCACCACCACGTGGTTGTCCATAATGAAGGATTTGATCGGGGTCTGTTTGCCGCGGGACAGCCGATACAGATACCCGCCGTGGAACGCCTCCGACAGCGGCTCAGGGCCGAGCTCGCGGATCAGCGGGTGGTTGTCGGTATCCTGGGTCCACAGCCAGCAGCCGAACCGGCGGGGATCGTTGAAGCGCAGGATGCGGCCGTTGGCCAGCGTTACGTCGAGATGGTCATGGATGGCCGGCGGGCTGTCATCGGTGATTACCCGCAGGCTGCCCGACATGCCCAGGTGCACAATGGCGGTACCCTGATCGGTGCGCAGGAACAGGTATTTGGCCCGGCGTTCAACCGCCCTCACCACCTGCCCCTCGAGGCGCTCCGGCAGATCCCCAGGCACCGGCCAGCGCAGGCGCGGATTGCGGACAGTCACTCGGGTGATAGTCTGGCCTTCGCAGTGGGGGGCAATGCCCTGGCGGGTGGTTTCGACTTCGGGTAATTCAGGCACAGTGACTCCTGGGGCTGGCAGTTCCGGTAAACGAATCAGTCTAATCCGTAACAAAAATGCCGCCAAATGCAGTTGTTCAGGCGTACAGCTGTACGCTAGAGTGGAAGTGAAACGTTTCTTCGAGTTTTAGCGATCTCCCCCCGGTGTTCCGCAGTTCGAAGCATAGTGATTCCGAGGATTATATATGTGGTTTAACGGTCTCCTGGACCTCTCCGTGTGGCAACTGATTGCGGTGGCCCTGGTACTTACGCACGTGACCATCGTCAGTGTCACCCTTTATCTGCACCGGCACTCTGCCCATAACTCCCTGGACTTGCACCCGGTGCTGAAACATTTCTTCCGGTTCTGGCTGTGGCTGACCACCGCCCAGAACACCAAGGAGTGGACCGCCATCCACCGCAAGCACCACGCCAAGTGCGAGACCGAGGAAGACCCCCACAGCCCGGTGATACTGGGCATCCGCAAGGTACTGACAGAGGGTGCCGAGCTGTATGCGGAGGCCGCCACGCCGGAGACCCTGGAGCGCTATGGCCAGCGCACGCCGGAGGACTGGGTCGAGCGAAATGTCTATTCGAAATACCGGATGCTGGGTATCACCCTGATGGCGGTAATTAACCTGGCACTGTTTGGCGTTCACGGCATCTGGATCTGGGCGGTGCAGATGATGTGGATTCCGGTCTGGGCCGCGGGTGTGGTGAACGGGATTGGCCACTATTTCGGTTACCGCAATTTCGAATGCGCGGACAACGCCCGCAACATCGTGCCATTCGGTATACTGATCGGCGGTGAAGAACTGCACAACAACCACCACACCTATCCGAATTCATCCAAGCTGTCCCGTCGCTGGTATGAAGTGGACATTGGCTGGGGCTACATCCGGCTGTTCCAACTGTTTGGCCTGGCCACGCCCAAAGGCTACCGCCCGATTGCCCACTACGTGCCGGGCAAGCAGGAGGTCGATGTCGAAACCGTACAAGCCATCGCCAACAACCGCTTCGACATCATGCGCCAGTACCGCAAGCGGGTGATGGAGCCGGTGCTGCGTCAGCACCGTTCGCTGATGGACGATGAGATCAGCCCACGCTATCGCAAGCTCAGGAAGCTGTTGTCCCGGGAAGTCACCCTGATTCACCCGACGGAAAAGCAACACCTCGACGAGGTGCTGTCGCGCCACGATATCCTGCGCCAGATCTACGAAAAGAGCCACGAACTGCAGGTGCTGTGGCGCCAGCGCGGGCTCAAGCCCCAGGAAAAACTCCAGGCGCTGATGGACTGGTGTCGTGACGCGGAGGCCAGTGGTATCCGTTACCTTGAGGAGTTTGCCGCTCATCTGCGGGCGTATTCCCTGCGCCCGACGGCCTGACGGCCAGTTGCCCGCCACGCCCCCGGGAATAACCGCCGGGGGTTATTCGACTGTTACGTCAGGCGCCGCTACCCGGAACAGGTGGTAACTCACCTGTCCTGCGCTTTTCTGCCGGTGCAACTGCCAGTTGGCCGGTGTTGCCGGCAGATGGCCCTCACTTTCATGCTCGACGTAAACCCAGCCTCCCGGCTTCAGCCAGCCATTCTGATCCAGCAGCGGAAACAGCCGCTCGAGCCAGTTCTGCCGGAATGGCGGGTCCATGAACACGATATCGAAGGGGGTATGGCACGGGGTGGCGAGAATCCGGTCCACCGGTTGGCACACCACGTCAGCGTTCGGACATTGCAGCCGGCTCAGGTTCTCTTTCAGGGCTTTGGCGAGCACCGCCGTATGATCTACAAAGGTGCTGTGGCCGGCGCCCCGTGACAGGGCTTCCAGGCCAAGGGCGCCGGAGCCGGCAAACAGGTCCAGGCAGCGTGCGCCGGGCAGGTGCGGTGCCAGCCAGTTAAACAGGGTTTCCCGGGTGCGGGCCGGCGTGGGTCGAACGCCGCCCGCGTCCGGAAACTGCAGTTTGCGACTGCGCCAGTGACCGCCGATGATTCTCAGCTCCCCGAGGCCACCTTTTCCCTGTTCAAGCGCAGGACGTTGGGCTGGGCGGGCAGGGCGTTTACGGGATGGTTTGGACGGTGACTTGGGGGGTGATTTGGAGGGTGATTTGGAGGGTGCCATGGGAGTCTCCGGCGCGGTCAATCAGATCGGTATGGTAACGGAAATCGGCCGTGGCCGTTAATCATCGGGCACTCACTTGCCACGGTCAGTCTGCTAGAATGTCGGCTTTGTTTCGCCCGCCCATGATCAGACAGACGGTAAAACTATGACGGCAGAGTGGATTTCAATCGGCCTGTTGGCCCTTCTGGTTCTGTTTTTCGTGCTGGATATCGCCAGCAATCGCAAGCGTGTGCCGCGCCCGGCCCCGGTACCCCAGCGCAAACCGGAGGTTGCTGAAGGCCCGGCCCCGGTGGCCGAGGCCCCTGTCGCAAAGCCGGCCCCGGAGCAGCCCGGGGAGCCCGAAACGGCATCGGTTGAAGCGCCGAAGCCAGAACCCGTTCCTGCGCCAGCCGTCCAGCCTGCGCCAGAACCGGAAACCGCCGTCAGCGTCTTCGAGCGTATCCGCCAGGGCCTGGATAAAACCCGGGCCAGTCTGACCGGCGGCCTGGCGGATCTGTTCTCGGTCAACAAGAAGATCGACGAAGACCTGTTGGAAGAGATTGAAACCACCCTGCTGATGGCAGATGTAGGCGTCACCGCCACCTCGGAAATCATCGGCGCGCTGACCGACAAACTCGAGCGCAACCAGCTCAAGGACGGCGCGGCGCTGCGTAACGCTCTGCGGGAAGAGCTGCACGGTCTGCTCAAGGATGTCACCAAGCCGCTGGAGATCGATGCCGGCAAGCAGCCCTACGTGATCCTGATGGTGGGCGTGAACGGGGTGGGCAAGACCACCACCATTGGCAAATTGGCCCGGCAGTTCCAGAACGAAGGCAAATCGGTGATGCTGGCGGCGGGCGATACCTTCCGCGCCGCGGCGGTTGAGCAACTGCAGGTGTGGGGCGAGCGCAACAACGTGCCGGTCATCGCCCAGCACACCGGCGCCGACAGCGCCTCGGTGATTTTCGACGCCATTGAATCGGCCAAAGCCCGGGGCGCTGACATCCTGATCGCCGACACCGCTGGCCGCCTGCAGAACAAGGACAACCTGATGAACGAGTTGTCCAAGGTGGTGCGGGTGATGAAAAAGCTGGACGAGTCGGCTCCCCATGAAGTCATGCTGGTACTGGATGCCGGCACCGGCCAGAACGCCTTGAGCCAGGCCCAGGTGTTCCAGCAGGCGGTGGGCGTGTCCGGCATCACCCTGACCAAACTGGACGGCACCGCCAAGGGCGGGATTGTGTTCGCCATTGCCCGTCAGCTGCAGTTGCCGATCCGCTACATTGGTGTGGGCGAGCAGGCTGAAGACCTGCGCCGCTTTGACGCCGAAACCTTCGTCGATGCCCTGTTCGACGAATAACCGCCGTTGACTCGCACACCCAGGCAGGAGGCGCCAGCGCCATGATTGAGTTCCGCCAGGTCACTAAACGATATGACAGCGACCACACGGCGTTGCGGCAGGTGAACTTTCAGCTCAATCGGGGCGAGCTGGCGTTCCTCACCGGTCATTCCGGCGCTGGCAAGAGCACCCTGCTGAAGCTGGTCATGGTGATGGAGCGGCCCAGCGCCGGTGAAGTGGTGGTTGGCGGGCAACTGCTCAACCGGCTGCCGAAACGCCAGATTCCCTATATCCGTCGCCACATCGGCGTGGTGTTCCAGAACCACCAGTTGCTGTTCGACCGCACCGTGTTCGACAACGTTGCCATGCCGCTGGAGGTGATGGGGGCTTCGCCGGACGACATCGGCCGACGGGTGCGGGCCGCGCTGGATAAAGTCGGCCTGCTGAATAAGGAAAAAATGAACCCCATGCAGCTGTCCGGTGGTGAGCAGCAGCGGGTGGGCATTGCCCGGGCGGTAGTCAATAAACCTCCGGTGTTGCTGGCGGATGAGCCTACCGGGAACCTGGACCCGGCGCTGTCGGCAGACATCATGCATCTGTTCACCCAGTTCAGCCAGGTCGGGGTCACCGTGCTGATTGCCACCCACGATATTGCCCTGATCAACAGCATGGGCCGGCGCACATTGACCCTCGAACAGGGCCGGCTGGTTGCCGGTGGCAACCCGATCGTGCCAGGAGGTGGACATGGCCACTGATCGCCGGCCGACGGGTGAAAGCCGCAGGGCGCCGCAGAAAGGGGCCAACCAGGCCCGGTCACCGATGAAGGCCCAGGCTCGCAGTTATCTGGATCATCACCGCAAGGTGGCCCGGGATGCCGCGCTGCGCCTCTGGAAAACCCCGGTGGCCAGCGTGATGACCTGGGCTGTTATGGGTGTCGCGCTGGCTCTACCCATGGCGCTGTTGCTGTTGCTGGGGAGTTTGCAGGGCGTGAGTGCCGGGTGGGAGAGCAGCGCCCGAATCACCGCTTACCTGGCGATGGATCACTCGCGTGAGCAAGCTGCGGAGCTGGCCTCAATGGTGGGCGAGGATGGCCGGGTACTGTCGGTGGAATTGATCGACCGGGACCAGGCCCTGGCGGAGTTCCGGGCGTCGTCCGGGCTGGCCGACGCCCTGGATTTCCTGGAGGTTAACCCGCTCCCACACACCCTGTTGATCACACCGGAAGACAGTGCCCGAACCGCCTCGGGTGTGCAGGGTCTGGTATCCTATATTGAAGGCCTGGACGGCGTGGAACGCGTGCAGGTGGATCTGGGCTGGCTGCAGCGCCTGAACGCGATGACGGATATTCTGGCCCGGGCGGTCTGGGCGCTGGCCATTCTGCTGGGTGCGGCGGTGATTCTGGTGATTGGTAACACGGTACGCCTGGCCATCGAGAACCGCCGGGATGAGATTCTGGTCGCCAAGCTGGTGGGCGGCACCGACGCGTTTGTGCGCCGGCCGTTTCTGTATACCGGCGCCTGGTTCGGTCTGGGTGGTGGTTTGGTGGCCTGCCTGCTGATCCAGATGGCGCTCTGGTGGCTCAGCGGTCCCATTGAGCGCCTGGCCGGCCTGTACCGCAGTGAGTTTGCTTTGCAGGGCCCGGGCGTTGACGGCGCGTTCGCATTGATTATCATCGCAATGGTGTTAGGCTGGCTGGGCGCCTGGCTAGCGGTGCGACGTCATCTGGACGATATTGAACCCGGCGAGGTTGCCGGTGGGTGATCCGGATCGGGGAAAAACCGTATTGTAGAAACACCTTCTTTTGGCGTACGTTAGAAGCCGATAAACAGAGCTGAAGCGATCCAGATGTCTGATTTTTAACGTGTTACTGGATGCTTCGCGAACGAATCAAGTGCTTGGCTGTCTAAATAAGAGCAACGAACATGGGTCTCGTTGGGCGGTTGGGTTCGGAGGTTAAAGCATGGCTACGAGTTTACAGCTGGTTGACAGACTGGTTCCGGGAGCCAATCTCGAGTCGTACATTCAGGCGGCGAGCCGCATCCCGGTTCTGTCTGCGGATGAAGAGCGTGATCTGGCCGAGCGTCTCCATTATCAGGGCGACGTTGAGGCGGCACGGCAACTGGTGTTGTCCCACCTGCGTTTCGTGATTCACATTGCCCGCAGTTATTCCGGTTACGGTCTGGCCCAGGCTGACCTGATCCAGGAAGGCAACGTGGGCCTGATGAAGGCAGTCAAGCGTTTCAACCCGGAATACGGCGTTCGCCTGGTGTCCTTCGCGGTGCACTGGATCAAGGCGGAGATTCACGAGTTCATCCTGCGCAACTGGCGCATCGTGAAGGTGGCGACCACCAAGGCCCAGCGCAAGCTGTTCTTCAATCTGCGCAGCCAGAAAAAGAAGCTGGCTTGGCTTAGCCACGATGAGTTGCAGGCGGTGGCGAAAGATCTGGGTGTGGAACCCAAGGTGGTGCGTGAAATGGAGGGTCGGCTGGCTTCCCAGGACACATCCTTTGACGGCCCGATGGACGATGATGACGACAACGCCTACCAGGCGCCGGCGTATTACCTGGAAGACCGGCGCAGCGATCCGGCGGTTCAGTTGGAGAACGCGGACTGGTCGGAGGATTCCAATGGTCGGCTGATGGAGGCGCTGGAGAGTCTGGATGAGCGCAGCCAGGATATTCTGCGGGAGCGCTGGTTGTCGGAGAGCAAGTCGACGCTGCATGAGTTGGCCGACAAGTATGGGGTGTCGGCGGAGCGGATTCGGCAGCTTGAGAAGAATGCGATGAAGAAGATCAAGGTGAAGATGGCGGAAGCGGCCTGACGCGTTTGGTCTGATTCGGTAAGAGGCGCCACCACCGTTCGCGGTTGGTGGCGTTTTTGTTTATGTACTGGCGACTTAATCCGTGCAAGACGGGGTTGGGTGCTGCTTTCCAAAACACGCTCCTTCGGCCCATCCCTGGGGCGCTTCGGCTCCGCCATCCCTGGCTCCGCAGAGTTTTGGAAAGCAGCACCCAACCCCGCCCCGAATAATGATAAAAGGTTCAACACAATGACGTCGAATTCACCTCAGATTGCCTTCCTGGGCATCGGCCTCATGGGCGCTCCGATGACTCGTAATCTCCTCAATGCCGGCTTCACCATGACCCTCTGGAACCGCACGCCAGCCAAGTGCGAGCCGTTCAGCGGGGAGGCGACCATTGCCGAATCGCCGGCCGCAGCGGTGGCCAACGCGGATATTGTGATCACCATGCTGGAGAACGGGCAGGTGGTGGAGGACGTACTGGTAACGCAGGGCACGATGGATGCGCTGAAGGCCGGGGCGCTGGTGATTGATATGAGTTCGGTGCAGCCGTCGCTGGCGCGGCGGCTGGGCGAGATGGCGGCGGCTCGGGGTGCGGGGTTTGTGGATGCGCCGGTGTCCGGGGGAACCGTTGGGGCGGCCGAGGCGCGGTTGAGTATCATGGCCGGTGGGGCAGAGGCGGATGTGGATCGGGCGCGGCCGGTGTTCGAGGTGCTGGGTAAGTGCACGCGCATTGGGCCGGTGGGGGCCGGGCAACTGGCCAAGCTGGCCAATCAGGCGATCGTGGGGATTACCATCGGTGCAGTGTCTGAGGCGCTGTTGCTGGCGGCCAAGGGCGGTGCCGTCCCGGCGGCGGTGCGGGAGGCGCTGATGGGGGGCTTTGCCGGGAGTCGGATTCTGGAGCTGCACGGCCAGCGGATGATTGACCGGGAGTTTGCCCCCGGCGCGCCGGCGCGGATTCAGCTGAAAGACTTGCGGATGATTCTGGACGAGGCGCGGGCGGAAGGGTTGACCCTGCCACTGGCGCAACAGGTGCATAATGAGTGTCTGTCGCTGGTGGTCAATGGCCACAGTGATGTGGACCACAGTGGTCTGCTGCTGGAGCTGGAGCACCTGAACGGGTGTTTGCTGGGGTCGCCGGTGAGCGGGGCATTGCCTGTCTGCCGGACCGGGAATGACCGTCGCCAATGGCGACATCCTCTTACAAGATCGTAACTGGCTGGTGTTTGGAGTTCTTCGTACCCTAGCTGTTAATGTTATCCGCTATCAGGAGGAAGACCGGTGAAAGCGCTGGTAATCGAAGACGATCAGGACGTAGCAAATTACCTGGTAAAAGGGCTCAAGGAATCCGACTTCGTGGTGGATCATGCGGCCGATGGCAAGGAAGGCATGATGATGGCGGCCAGCGAAGAATACGACATCATGATTGTCGATCGGATGCTGCCAGGGATGGACGGGCTGTCGATCATCAAGACCGTGCGTGCCACCGGCAATCAGACCCCGGTGCTCATCCTGAGTGCCCTGGGCGATGTCGACGACCGGGTGGAAGGCCTGCGCGGCGGTGGCGACGATTACCTCACCAAGCCGTTCTCGTTCACTGAACTGCTGGCCCGAATCGAATCCCTGATCCGCCGCAACCGCCAGGCGGCGGAGACCGAAACCGTGCTGAAAGTGGCGGATCTGGAAATGGATCTGCTGGCCCGGACGGTCAAGCGTGCCGGTCATAACATTGACGTTCAGCCACGGGAATTCCGGCTGCTGGAATACCTGATGCGCAACGCGGGCCAGGTGGTGACCCGCACCATGCTGCTCGAGAAAGTCTGGGACTATCATTTCGACCCCCAGACTAACGTGATTGACGTGCACATCAGCCGCCTGCGGGCCAAGATTGACAAGGAATTCGATACGCCCTTGCTGCAGACGGTTCGGGGTGCGGGATACATGCTGCGTGAAACTGCTTAGTCAGCTCAGAACATCCTCGTTCCAGCTTGCCCTGCTGTACATGGTGGTATTTGCCACCTCGGTGTTCCTGCTGCTAGCCTTCATTTACTGGCGTACCGCCGGGTTCATGACCGCCCAGACCGACGAAACCATCGAGGCGGAAATCGCCGGTCTGGCTGAGCAGTACCGCAGCCGGGGCGTCAACGGCTTGATTACCATCATCCGGGAACGCGTCTCCCGGGATCCCAATGCAAAGTCCATCTACCTGCTGACCACGGATGATTCGCTCAAGCTGGCGGGTAATCTCGAAGCGTGGCCGCAGGGCAGTCATTCAGATAGTGGCTGGATCAATTTTACACTCAACGATGCTGTAGGTTGGCAGGGGCCGCAGCGGTTGGCCCGCGCCCGCGTGTTTGAAGTTCAGGGTGGCCTGCGCCTGCTGGTAGGCCGCGAAGTGGATGAGCTGACCAACCTGAAGCGGGTCATCGAAACGGCGATCAACTGGGGAATGGGCATCACTCTCGCCCTGGCGCTCCTGGGCGGTTACTTGATAAGCCGGAGCACGACTCGACGGATTGAAGTCATTAACAGCACCTCTCGCAGGATTATGAACGGGCATTTGTCACTGCGAATACCGACACGGGGTACAGACGACGACTTCGACCAGTTGGCAGAGAACCTGAACCAGATGTTGGATCGCATTGTGTATCTGATGGAGGGTATCCGCCACGTATCCGACAGCATCGCCCACGATTTACGGACACCCTTGACCCGCCTGCGTAATCAGCTCGAGAGCACACTGATCTCAGTGGACAACGACGATGCCCGGGAGCAAGTAGGCCGTGCCGTGGCAGAAGCAGATCAAATGCTGGCCACTTTTAATGCCCTGCTGCGCATTGCCCGTCTGGAAACCCGCGGTAACACGGCGGATATGAAAGTAGTGTCTCTGGATGAACTGGTCAGCGATGCCTGCGAGCTCTATGAAGCCGTTTCTGAAGACAAGCAGCAGGTGTTTGAGCAGTCGCTGCAATCAGGGGTGATGATCGAAGGTGACCGGGACCTGCTGTTCCAGATGATCAGCAACCTGATCGATAATGCCATCAAGTACACTCCGGAACACGGAAGCATTCAGGTTGCGGTGCGGCGTGAAGGCGGCGGCGCGGTTTTTCAGGTCAGTGATTCCGGTATTGGAATCCCGGAAGAAGAGAAAGATCATGTGTTCCAGCGGTTCTACCGGGTTGGCAAGAGCCGGTCTCAGCCCGGCAACGGTTTGGGACTTAGCCTGGTCAGTGCTGTGGCGGAAATTCACCAGGGTACGATTCTGCTCAGCGACTCCCATCCGGGTGCGGAAATGCCCGGGCTGACCGTGACCGTGCGCATGCCGGCCTACAGCGGGGTCAACAAACGGATAAAGGCGACCCCGAGTGATCAGGGTCGCCAGGCCTCAGAGGACACGGCGCCCTCCGCCGAAACCCGCAGTGTCTGATCTCAGGGATTAACGCCGGTGCGGCCCAGGTACTGCCGCACTGGCCCCAGCAGGCTGTTGGCGCGCTGCTCGACCTGGACGCGACGGCGGTCCACCTTCGCCTGCAGGCTGTCCCACTCGCCCTCCAGATGTTTCTGTTCGAGCATCACGAAAGCCGCCAGATTGTGACGGTTCAGTTTGCTGGTGATACCCAGATCATCCAGTCGGAAGCCCAGAGCGTCCACGCCCTCAAGCGCCAGGTCAATCAGTGTTTTGGTGTTCATGTGGTTCTCCGGTTTGGTCGCCGTGGAGCGGCTATAGCGCGAACCCTACCGTCAGGGGCTAGAGTGCACAACCTAATTCCGGGTAACCCGAAGCGTCACCCGTGTCTTGCCAAAATGTAATTGAGGGTACACCACCGGGTAATCCCCGGTGTGAATAATAGAAATGGTAGATGAGGAGGCAGGCAATCGCTTGCTTCCCCCTCCAGCACAGCGCTAGCCTTAGACCCCGTGACTCACGGGGTTTTTTTATGAATAAATCCAGCACCAGCGGCAGTCAGCCGCGCCCAAGGTACATCACGCCGGAGGGCGAACGAGCCCTGAGGGATGAACTCCAATTTCTCTGGAAAGTGCGTCGCCCGGAGGTGACCCAGGCTGTGCGGGAAGCCGCTGCCCTGGGCGACCGGTCGGAAAACGCAGAATACATCTACGGCAAGAAACAACTGCGGGAGATCGATCGCCGAGTCCGGTTTCTGAGCAAGCGGCTGGACGAACTGACCGTGGTGGACCGTTTGCCGGAGGATCGTAGCCGGGTCTTTTTTGGAGCCTGGGTGACCATTGAGGACGATGACGGCGAAGAGCATTGCTACCGCCTGGTCGGCGCTGACGAGTTCGACCTCACCAAGGGATATCTCAGCATCAATTCGCCCATGGCACGGGCGATGATTGGCAAACATCTGGACGATGAGGTGTCGGTTCGCACGCCGGAGGGATTCAAGACAGTGGTGATTACGGATATCCGCTACGGCCCGGCATGATAGTGGCCGGATTGATCGGGTGAAAGCCGTCACATTTCCGTCTTTTTGCCGAGCGATGGGTCTCGACGGGCGATAGACTGTTCAAATAATGTCACTTTCGTTGAATGCGAGACCCTCGGGACAGGCCCATGAACAACGCAAACCGGTGCGCGAACATCGCTTCCAATCGACGGGCCGTCGGTGTCTGGCTGGCAGGCGCGGGGCTCGCCGCTGTGGCGCTCGTGACACCGCCCATGGCCTTGGCAGAGACCGCATCGGATGACCGGGTGGTGTTTGAGGTCGAAGAGCGCTCCACCATCGACACCATTCCCCTGCGCTCCATCGAAGAGGAAATCCTGGCTAACACCATCATCGAAGGTGGCCTGGAAGCGCCGGCAGCCGGCGTTCCAGTTCAGGTTACCCGCGACGACAGCTTCTACCTTGACCCGCTGGCGCTGCATCCCAACGACACCCGTACCGATCTGGGCCGTTCGGAAGTCCCGGTGGATATCCGTTTCAGTAACCCGAAAGTGATTCCCGGCCAGACCCACGGCACCAACTACTCCATACGCCCGCCGGAAAACCGTACCTACGACGCGCTGAACGTCATCATGGTCCCCCGCTAGGCCGGCTACCTTATTCAGGCAACAGCCGCCTCCGGTGACTTGTCGAGCACGTCTTCGTAGAAAAACGCGAGCGCCTGGCGGGCCTGGTTCAGACGGGCCCGGGACACATTCAGCCGATTGGCCAGATAGCCCAGAAACTGGTTCTGTTCTTCCTGCGCCATCGATTGCGGGTCTTTCAGATTGTGAAACAGCACGAACCGGCTGATCCAGTGGAGGTAGGTCTGTTCGGTGCGGTGATTGAGCTGGCGATTCTGAATAGCCAGGTTCAGTCGTTTAACGATGCCCGGTTGAGACTGTTCCAGTGCCTCTGTGATATCCATAACGAGCCTTGATCCAAAGGAGTGTTGTTCTTATGGTGCGCGCATCTTATGACAAACGTTTGACCGGGGCAAAATCCATTTCAAATGCATTGTCGCTGGGCCTGCCGAGGGTTACCAACCTGGCAGGCCCAGCGGATTATTTCAAAGATTCCAGTTTGTCGATGTACTGCTGCATGGCCTGCTCACTGGACATGCCCTTGACCTGTTCCCAGGCGTCGTACTTGGCGCGGCCGACAAAATCCATCATGCCCGGACGTTTGCCAGACACATCCCCCTCGGTGGCCTGCTTGTACAAGGCGTAGAATTCCAGCTTCAGTTCGTTGGACGGCTTGAAGTCGCCCTCGGCGGTCTGGATGTAGTTCACCGCGTTGTCGAACTCGGTTTTCAGGTCGCTCACGTGTGGATCTCCTTGATGCTTATTGGTCTCATCCCATGGGATGGAGCGAGTATAGCCCCGGTCGTCAGCGCCGTCATTGACTGAAAAATCATCGCTCCGGGTGCCCCGGGTAAACTGGCAAAACTTTGCCCGGCAGCACACTTTGGATCATTTCTGGCCAATTTTTGCTTGAGAATGGCACCTCACCTGTGTAGAGTTCTGAGCGTTGTCTGCCGGGAGGGCAGGCACGATGGATCGATACACTGCAAATGATTTGCACAGGGAGCATGACATGTCTGCGAAAGACGGTTCCGTCGCGCCGAAAGAGCGCATCAATATCAAGTATGTACCCGCCACTGGCGATCAGCAGGCCGAAACCGAACTGCCACTGAAGATGTTCGTGGTTGGCGATTTCAAGGGTCACGCTGAAGAAACCCCCATTGAAGACCGCAAGGCCATTTCCGTCGACAAGAACAACTTCCGTTCGGTCATGAAGGAAGCGGGCCTGACCCTCACCACCTCGGTGTCCAACAAGCTCGAAGATAACGCCGATGATCTGCCGGTCAACCTGGCGTTCCAGGGCCTGGAAGACTTTTCACCGGACAGCATTGCCCGTCAGGTACCCGAGCTGAAACAGCTGATCGAGCTGCGTGAGGCCCTGGTCGCTCTCAAAGGCCCGCTGGGTAACGTGCCGGCGTTCCGTACCAAGCTGCAGGAACTGCTGGACAATGACAACGCCCGGGAAAAGCTGCTGGCCGAGCTCGAGCTGGCGACCGACGCCGAATAAGTTCATGGCTGCAGGGTGCGGCCAACTACACCAACGATCAATCACGTACTGAAGGGATGTGGTATGTCTGATACTGCTGTGCAGCACTCTGCTGCCTCCGAAACCGCTGCCGAAGGCTCTCTGCTCGACCAGGTCATGGCTAACAGCCGCATGGCGCCGGCCGATGAAGGATACGATGTGGCCCGCAAAGGGGTCGCCACGTTTATCGCCAACCTGCTGAAAAGTGATGAAAAAGGCCAGCCGGTCAACAAGGCCCTGGTGGACCAGATGGTGGTCGAGCTGGACCGCAAGATCAGCGCGCAGATGGACGAGATCCTGCACGCGCCGAAACTGCAGGAGCTGGAGTCTTCCTGGCGCGGCCTGAAGCTCATGGTCGACCGCACCGATTTCCGCGAGAACATCAAGGTGGATATCCTGCACGCCACCAAGACCGAGCTGCTGGAAGACTTTGAATTCGCCCCGGACGTTACCCAGACCGGTTTCTACAAGCACATCTATGCGGCGGAATACGGCCAGTTCGGTGGTGAGCCTGTGGGCGCCATCGTCGGCAACTACGCCTTCAGCCCGGCAACCCCGGACATGAAACTGCTGCAGTACGTATCGTCCGTGGGTGCCATGGCCCACGCACCGTTCCTGTCATCGGTTGCCCCGTCGTTCTTTGGCGTCGACAGCTACCAGGAACTGCCCGCCATCAAGGAACTGAGCGCCGTGTTCGAAGGCCCGAAGTTCGCCAAGTGGCGTTCCCTGCGGGAATCCGAAGATGCCCGTTATCTCGGCCTGACCGCACCGCGCTTCCTGCTGCGGGTGCCCTACGACCCCACCGAAAACCCGGTGCGCAGCTTCAACTACAAAGAAGAAGTCTCCGGCGACCATGAGCATTACCTGTGGGGCAACACCGCTTACCTGCTGGCCACGCGCCTGACTGAAAGCTTCGCCAAATACCGCTGGTGCCCGAACATCATCGGCCCGCAAAGCGGTGGCGCGGTGGAAGACCTACCGGTGCACACGTTTGAGTCCTTCGGCCAGTTGGAAGCCAAGATTCCCACCGAAGTGCTGATCACCGACCGCCGTGAATACGAACTGGCCGAAGAAGGCTTCATTGCCCTGACCATGCGTAAGGGCAGCGACAACGCCGCGTTCTTCTCCGCCAACTCGGTGCAGAAAGCCAAGCAGTTCCCGAACACCAAGGAAGGCAAGGAAGCGGAAACCAACTACAAGTTGGGCACCCAGTTGCCGTACATGATGATCGTCAACCGCCTGGCCCACTACATCAAGGTGCTGCAGCGCGAGCAGATCGGCTCCTGGAAAGAGCGCCAGGATCTGGAGCGGGAACTGAATACCTGGATTCGCCAGTACGTCGCTGATCAGGAAAACCCGCCGGCGGACGTTCGCAGCCGTCGACCGCTGCGCGCGGCGAAAGTGGAAGTCTCCGATGTGGACGGCGATCCGGGCTGGTATCAGGTGTCCCTGGCCGTGCGCCCGCACTTCAAGTACATGGGTGCCAACTTCGAGCTCTCACTGGTTGGCCGACTGGACAAGGATTAATCCATGTTCAGCGGCCCCGGCAATGACGGCGTTCGCAATACCGGCAGCCTGTTCGAACGACTGGAACAGGCGTCGGCGCCCCCCGGGCAGAGCATGGGCGAGATCACCCATGTGGTGGAGTCCATCAAGCGCCACCTGGTGCGCCTGCTGAATGCCCATCCGGGCAACAGCGCCAGCGTACCGGACCTGGGCTTGCTGGATTTCAACGACGCCACCCTGGGTACCCACGACCTGAGTATCCAGATCCGCGGGGCGATCCGTCAGTGCATCGAGAAGTTCGAACCCCGGGTCAAGCGGGTGGATGTGGTGGCCATGCCGCCGGGCCCGGATCCGTTGCAGTTGAAGTTCCAGGTGACGGTTTACCTGAAGATCGCAGGAAGCGATGACCGGACGACCATAGACCTGGTGTTGGATGACAAGCGGTATTACCGGGTGGTTTAAGCTCGGGGTCAGACAAGGTGCAGTAAACATGAAGTTAAACAGGTTCTACAGGGACGAGCTGAGCTTTCTGCGGTTGCAGGGCAGGGAATTTGCCGACGCTCACCCGCAGTTGACCCGCTTTCTGTCCGAACAGAGCACCGACCCGGACGTCGAACGCCTGCTCGAAGGCTTCGCCTTCCTGACCGGCAAGCTGCGGGAGAAAGTCGAAGACGAATTCCCGGAACTCACCCACTCGCTGCTCAACATGCTGTG
This sequence comes from Marinobacter sp., assembly GCA_035705335.1. Lineage (GTDB taxonomy): Bacteria > Pseudomonadota > Gammaproteobacteria > Pseudomonadales > Oleiphilaceae > Marinobacter. The sequence goes on from DASSWD010000186.1 coordinate 17,204, forward strand.
GCCCAATTACCTGCGCCCGGTGCCCAGCTGCACCATCATGCGCTTCGACCCCCAACTGCACGCCATCAGCGAACGCCAGACCGTCGAGCGCCACACCGAAATCAAAAGCCGGCCCCTGGGCGATGCCAGCCGCCAGACCCAGTGCCGCTTCCGCACCTGCCACAGCGTCGACGTCTTCCCCATCAGTGTGGCCGATGTACAGGCCGAACACTCCCGGGAAGTCTCGTCCATGACCGTGGACCTGGCGCTGCATACCGATCAGCCGCTGAACAGCCTGGGGCTGGATCAGCTGCGCTTTTACCTGGGCGGTGACAGCCACACCGCCGAAACCCTGTACCTTTGGCTCAACCACTACCTGACCCGGCTGGAACTGGTGGTGGGCGACAGCGTTTTCAGCATCCCCTGCGACCGGCTGACGCCCGTGGGCTTTGCGGCGGATGAGGCCATCCTGCCATACCCGAAGAACGCCTACGCAGGCTACCGGATTCTGCAGGAATACCTGAGTTTTCCCGAAGCCTTCCGTTTTATCGACATCACCGGGCTGGCGGCGCGCCTGCCGGCGGTGCAGGCCGACGAAATCCAGCTGCGCTTTCGCTTCAGCCGGATACTGCCGCCGGATGCCCGGGTCAACCGGGACTCCATGCAGCTGTACTGCACGCCCGCGGTCAACCTGTTCAGCCATGAGGCCGAGCCCGTAGACCTCAACGGCCGACAGACCGAGTACCGGATTTCCCCCTCGAGCCGC
>DASSWD010000187.1:0-7263 GCA_035705335.1 Marinobacter sp.
GGGCGAGGGCAGCAACGAACTGCGGTTTGAAGACGAAGCGGACCAGGAACAGATCTACGTTCACGCCCAGAAAGACCTGGACCTGCTCACCGAACACAACCGCACCGAAGTCATCAAGAACGACAGTCACCTGACGGTGGAGAACCACCGCCTCAGCCATACCAAAGGAAACAGCCACCACACCGTGGACGGCGAAAAGCGCGAACAAACCGGCAAAGACCACAGTTTCAATGTCACCGGCACCCTTCACATCAAAGCCGGCACCGCCTGGCTCAGCGAGTCCGGCACGGAACTGCACATCAAAGCGGGCCAGAAAGCGGTGATCGAAGCCGGCGCTGAAATCACCCTGAAAGCCGGTGGCAGCTTTGTGAAAATCGACCCCAGCGGCGTGGCCATGGGAGGCGCGAGTATCAAGATGAATGCCGGTGGTGCTGCAGGGAAAGGCAGTGGGCAGAAGGTGCAGGTGCCGGAGATGCCCGACTTGGTGGAGAAGGATGGTGGGGCTGTTGCGCCTGTACAGTTGGCAGAAGCCCCTGTTCGTCCTATTGGCAAGGCAGATAAGACCATAGAACTGCTGGAAGTCGCAGCGGTGGAGGACCTGGCACTGGTAGACAAATGCATGGAGCAGCCCGATGGCAGTTGCCCCCTCGATCACTGCCCCTGCAGAGAGACCGCATAATGGGTGCGATGGCAACGTTGAGTGCTGGGAATCTCCACTTTCCTCAAAATGATCTGCAGTGGTATGCACTGCTGGAAGGAGCTCACCCAACCTACAACACCCTGGATCTAGTTTATAAAAACATTGCGACCCCGGAGTGGGTGACAATCTATCAGTTTGCTCCCTACGAAGCGCTCGCTAAGGTAAGTCCGGTGCTGATTAAGCTGGACCACCCCCACAAATGGTTACAACAGTGGCAACAAGTGTTTCCTGGCCTTTCCGGTTCGATGCTTGGCTCTGAAACAAGCCTTGAAACCGTGGCAGACCATTTGCGGACACTGGTGTCTGTTCGGGTTGAAGGTGGCGTGGATTCTCTATTCCGCTTTCACGATTCCTGGATTGCCAGCGCGCTCTACCCAACCCTTGATGACACAGAACGGGCCAGGTTCCATGGACCGATCTGTCAATGGCTTTGGCCCCGGGGCGGGGAGATCTGCCAGGCAGAGCGACCAGGAGAAATGCCGACGGAAGATCAGGCACTGAGCGATGGGTGGTTACAGCTAAGCACAGAAAGCCAACGGGCCATTCATCAAGGGCTCATGTCCAAACGGAATTGGAAGGAGGGTCAACAGTGACGGGACCATGTATTTCAGCAGGATCCCCTTGTAAGGAGCCTGAAAAGCTCTATGTTGAAGTGGCCGGAACCGCCATTCACCCAGGCCATGGGCTGGTATTGGAGAAAAACGGTGAGCCTGTCAGCGCACTCTCAATGGAACAGCGCCAATGGCACCAGCGCTATGAGTGCGACTACGCGGTGGCCGCCGCTGAGCGTTTTGACCATACCCTGACGCTTACGATTGAGAAGGAGCAAGGAGGCACCCTGCGTTTGCCGCTGCTGGATGAACCACACCCAACCCGGCTTTCCGCGTACACCCAGCCCAATCTGTTGTTTCCGATCTACCCGTTGGCCGTAATGCCACGGGTGGAGGGCGAAGCCGGGCACGCCCTGCTAAGGCCCGGCTATCTGTATGTTTTCTGGAAAGGCATCCTTTGGCGTGAACTCCAGACCGATGAAAATGGCAAGTTGCGGGATATTGATCTGCCCCACTACAGGGAACTGGCTAAAAGCGAAGGCCCTTTCGCCGCTGGCCAACGTGAGCCCGCCGGCGTGGTATTGGACACGCTCTGGGTACCGGCCCGTTTCCAGACCGTGGGGGCGGCACAGTGGACCATTGGCGATGTGGAACTGGCCTGGTCCGAGCAACAGTGGAGTTGGGAGTACATTGAATCCCTGGAGTCCGGTCAGGAAATCATCCACCTTCCGGCCAGTTACCGCGAACTGACAGGTATTCCGGCTTACGGCAAGAGCGGAGCGCAGCATATCAACGCCCGTCGCCGGGCCCGATGCAGGACTCTGGATATGCTGGAGGGTTACGAGCACCGCCGTCGGTTCGGCCCCGAGAGTAGATCCGGCACGGATTGGGTGTTGGTGAATGATGTGGCCCCTTGCCGTCGCCGGGACCCGAACCGTGAAAAAGATGCCTCCAACCCTGCTGTTGTGGCCCAGTCACTGGACGGCAGCGGCCTGGACGATGACAACAGCATGCTGGGCAAAATTCGGTACGAACTGGAGCGGATGGAAGGCTTCGCCTGTAAGGCGGCAGAGACCGTTGAATTCGCCGGTGGTTTGACCCGATGGGTGGATGATCTGCTCGGGGAGGACTGGCGGGCCCAGTTCGGTGGTGGGCAGACCACCCCGGGTGCGGCAGAGGCCACGGATCAATCCGAAGCTGCCCGCAGGGAACTGTTGGATGAGGTCCGTCGTCGCCTGAGGGCCGGCGACAGTGATGAGGACCAGCTCGCCTCTCTCCGGGAACGGGACATACCCGCCGTGCCGTTACCGGACTTGTTGTTTGAACTGGAGTGGCTCACGAACCAGACTGGTCTGCACTTGACCCACCTTTCGACAGTGGCGGAGTCTGCCCAGGCGCATCCCCACTTCAAGAGCGCCATGCTGGTACACTCGGCCATCTTTGATCACAAGGGTTATGAACGGGGCCCGTTCGACAACTACAGATATGCCGTTGACACTGAAAAGCTGGACGCAGCATTGCGCAAGGCAGACCGCGAGGCCTGTCGCGCCAACTGCTACGAGCTGATAGAGCGCAGGATCAGGTTATTGGAAAACCAGGCCGTCCCGGTGTTTAACGACCTGTTTGCGCTCAATGGACTGTGCCACCCCATCTCCCTGCAAACACTGAATCCGCTGCTCGCCCACCTGGAAACCTCTGTGTTCCACTTTGATCCGCTGGTAAGCAAAGTCGCCAGGGAGAGCGAGGCCTATCGCGACGAAGCCGGGGCAGAGTTCATCAAGAAACTGGCCCGCGGGCAAGCCGGTTTGTCTGCCTTCCTGGCAACAGAGACGGATATCGAACAAGAGCAGGTTGGTGAGCCGGAACAGAACGACGGCTCTGGCAAGCCCCGCCCCGGGCTCCTGAAATGGCTCCAGGCCCAAAGGCCGGCCGTCAGTGACCTGCCGGAGGCCCTGCGGGACCAGTACGAACTGAGCGAACTGGAGCGGGAGAAGGTCTACGAGAATATCCGTAACATGGCGGACCCGGAATTGCTCCAGTGGGCGACGGCGTCCTACACCACCATGGGGCAACTGATGGCGGACCTGAGCAGTGAGTTCTACCTGACCACCCAGCGGGCGCTGTTGAGGAACATCGGCAATGGCCCAATCTACCAGGTAACCGACACGCTGCAGATCCCGACACGGTACATGAAACTGGGGAACCCCTTCCTTGGGGGGCTGGTACTGGGCCATGCGAACCCCGCAATGCTTAATCCCAACCCCGAAATGGTGCCATTGGGTATGCGTTTTGGGAGCCAGGCGGCGGGTATTGGCACTTTCTCCAACGAGGCCATCGACCACGCGCTGCAACGATCCAACGGCTCCCGGATTGTCCGGCCCAGGGGTGGAGTGGTCAACCGGGTGGGGCCCGGCATGAGTGGCAATTACGCCGTCATCCGTAACGGCAATGGCAAACTGCTCGCCAACGCCACCTCGGTGGCAGGCCTGCAGGGTAGCACCCCCACCGCTTCCGCTCAGGTGGAAATGTTCCTGGCCCACAAGGACAGCGTGGCCGCCAGGATGTCGAAAGGATTTACGAGCCGCGCTGGAAGTGTGCTCATGCGCTGGGCTCCGCCGGGGATGTTGGGGGTGTTTGGGTTGAACGTAGTTGTTTCGCTGAAGCAAGCTACTGGGTCGACCACTGATGTGGTGAAAAGCATGATTTCTGTTACTTACGGAGCTACCAACTTTCTGTACTGGTTGGGCCATATCGTCGAAGCTGAAAACCTCGCGAGAGAAACTCGCCTGTCCTGGCTTACTAGGACGAGGGTGGAAGTAGACAGGATTGCGAACCCGTTGCTGAGATCCGTGGCAGGGCGGCTGTTTGCCGACCGTGCGCTGTCAATCGCCAAGTATGCGGGTGTCTTTGGCGCAGCCCTGGAGGTGGTATTGTCCCTCTGGGAAGGCGTACAGCGGTTGCAGGCCAACGACATGGACGCCGCTGCCGGGTACTTTACCGCCGCTGCCGGCTTTGGTGTGTTCATGTTCTCCCATCTGGCAGGAACAGGGCTGGTCCCCATCCTGGGGGTGAGCTTTGCGGCAGCCTTGGCAGCTGTTGCCTTGATTGTTGCCTTGGCGGCCTTGGCATGGGCTATCCTGAACACCGACGACGCTCTGGAAATTTGGCTCAAGCACGGGCCGTTCGGCAAGGAGGACCCCGCCAACCAGTTTCAGCACCTTCACAGCGAACCGGAGGATGCTTTCCAGTTCCTGGTGGGCGGACTATTCCCTCTAATCGGTAAAAGTGGAAACCTGGCGGAGTTCAATGACCGGGGACTGTTATCCGATACGGAAAAGGATTGGTTGTTGGACAATGATCGCACGGAAGGGCACGTGATCACCGTGCGCTCTGCCGCCTTTGCGCTGGTGGACAGGCCCGAGGAACAATTCCAGGCCCATTTCTGGATGACCTGGCGTCATGGCGGCAAGGCAACGGCCCTGACCCCGGAGTATGTGTATTACGATGCCGAACGCCAGATGCTCCGGTTTCACCTGCCCAAACCCCAGTGGCGTGGTATGGGCCGCTTCCGGTCCATGGAACAACTGAGGGCCAAGGTGCAGATTGCACTGGGCAACGGCGGCCTGCTGCCGGTCAGTGACATGGAGCAACCATTGGCACCGGCCGTGGACGAACCGGAACATACCGGCAAGAATCCCCGCTGGCTCACGATTACGAGTTAACAACTTATGACGGATGAATACCAGGACACTGCCTACCGCTCTGATGCGATCCCGGTGCTACCACCGGGCGGCCATCCGGACATGGACAAGGCATTCCAGCGCCTGCCCTGGGGCCACTACCAGAACCCGGTAATGCCTAACACGATGGAGACGCAGTTGGCCTACGCCCGCCTGTTCGAGGATGAAAGTGACGCGGAGGATGGGCATCCCTGGGGAGAATCGATATTCTCGGTCAGCAAGGGGGTTTTGAGTGGGCTACAAGGCTTTTTGTACATCCTTTACATGTGTGCCGCACTCGCATTTTTCATATCTTTTTTACCCCTCGCAGCTCACACACTAGGGGTAATGACCCGTGGAGGAAGTGTGGATGAGTTTGCGACAGTGTTCTATTCATATCTGTACATCTATCTAGTCATTGGCATCTGCTATTTTGGCGGAAAATACGGTCGCCTTTTGTTAGCCCACCTCACCAACAAGCGCCAACGAGCCAACCCCACGGGCCTGTACCGTCGAGAGGGCATGGTTCGGATCAAGAAAGGCAAGGAGGTCTTCGAGGCTCCGTTCATTGAGTTTGATGCCTATCTGGTTCACACACCCTCAGGTCGTGGTGGTAGGTACTTCAACCTTGTAATGCAACACCGCTACAGCAAACACCAGTTGTGGATGAAGGGTTTGCTCACCGATGCCATGGACCAGAAGGAAGTGTATGCCTATTGGGACATGCTGCAGCAATACATGGACGTCACCCGGCCCCTGCCGGATGTGCCCATCTTTGAACCCTTCCGGCCCCGTGATCCGGTTACTGCACAATGGGACCAGCGCACCGGGCGTGATCCGTTCAAGTGGCGGAAAATGTCACCGGAGGCCTGGCGCGAGAACCACGAAAAAACCTACCGGGACCGCTTGCGGAGCACGAATTTCCATCACTCCTGCATCCTCGACGCACACATCCAGGGCCGGGACCTGCCGTTGCCGGAAGAACCGCGTGGGGCCATGCTGGCGTAGCAGGCCACTTATGAGGGACGACTATCAGCACACCGCCTACCGCTCCGACGTTATCCCGGCGTTACCGCCAGGCGGTCACCCGGATATGGATAAGGCATTTCAGCGCTTGCCCTGGGGGCACTCCGAGCACCCGGTCATGCCCAACACCATGGAGACGCAGTTGGCTTATGCCCGCCTGTTTCGGGATGAGAGTGACGCGGAGGATGGGCATCCCTGGGGAGAATCGGTGTTCTCGGTCAGCAAGGGGTTTTTGAGTGGGCTACAGGGCTTTTTGCATGTCCTTTACATGTGCGCCGCTCTCGCATTTTTCATATCCTTTTTGCCCTTAATCGTTAGCATACTTTCAGTCATTGTTAATCGACCAGATTTCCATTCCGTTATTGCGCTGGTTCAAGTCTTTCTATACATGTACTTAATAATTGCCGCCTGCTACTTCGGCGGCAAATACGGCCGCCTCTTATTAGTTCACCTTACCGACAAACGCCAACGAGCCAACCCCACCGGCCTGTACCGCCGGGAGGGTTTAGTTCGGATCAAGGAGGGCAAGGAGGTCTTCGAGGCCCCCTTCATTGAGTTTGATGCCTATCTGGTTCACACGCCCTTGGGCCGTGGTGGTCGTTACTTCAACCTTGTACTGCAACACCGCTACAGCAAACACCAGTTGTGGATGAAGGGTTTGCTCACCGATGCCATGGACCAGAAGGAAGTGTATGCCTATTGGGACATGCTGCAGCAATACATGGACGTCACCCGGCCCCTGCCGGATGTGCCCATTTTCGAACCCTTCCGGCCCCGTGATCCGGTTACTGCACAATGGGACCAGCGCACCGGGCGTGATCCGTTCAAGTGGCGGAAAATATCACCGGAGGCCTGGCGCGAGAACCACAAAAAAACCTACCGGGACCGCTTGCGGAGCACGAACTTCCATCACCCCTGCATCCTTGATGCCCATATTCAAGGCCGCGGCATTCCGTTGGCGGATGGGACGCAAGGAACAATGCTGGCATAAATTGGCCAACTCGGGGACATTAACACCATGCAAGCCGGTAACGAACCAATGGCCATATACGTCTCGGGCGCCTATCGCCGGGATGCCATTCCCGACCAGGCTCCCCTGAAGGACATCAGTGGGTTTGCCAAGTCCCTGGAGGCAGGGGACTTTATCGAACGGTTGCCCTGGGGCGACTATGCCCATCTTGATATCCACGTGCGACCTCAATACGTTAAATCCCATCAGGACAGGAATAAATCGGGCGGAGTCGGCTGGGTAGGCCCCGATTGGACT
>DASSWD010000188.1:0-2933 GCA_035705335.1 Marinobacter sp.
CGACCCCGCGTCGGTGATGATCACCGGCCTGACCCCCGGCCAGTGCCAGCAGGACGGGCTCAGTGAATGGGAACTGGCCAGCCGCATCAACACGGTCATGTCAGAACCGGGTACCTGCACCGTCGGCTACAACAGCCTGCGCTTTGACGATGAATTCACCCGGTTTTTATTCTACCGAAACCTGCTGGACCCCTACAGCCGTGAGTGGCGCAACCAGAACAGCCGCTGGGACCTGCTCGATGTGGTGCGCCTGACCTATGCGCTGCGCCCGGAGGGCATCGAATGGCCACGCCATGATAATGGTGACCCGTCCTTTAAACTCGAACAGCTTACGGCGGCCAACGGCATCGAACACGCCAAAGCGCACGACGCCGTCAGCGATGTACTGGCCACCATTGCACTGGCGCGGCTGATTCGGGACCGCCAGCCGAAGCTGTTCGACTATGCGCTGTCGTTGCGGTTCAAGCATGAAGTGCGTCGGCAGCTGCCGCTGGAATCGCGTCAGCCCATGCTGCATGTCAGTGGCCGAATCCCTGCACGCCAGGGTTGTTTGACCGTGGAAGTTCCGCTGATGGAACACCCCGACCGGCGCAACGAGATCATCGTGCTCGATTTGATGCAGGACCCAAGCTGGCTCTTGGACCACAATGCCGATGAGGTGCGCGAGTGGTTATACACCCCAACAGAATCACTACCGGACAGCATTGTCAGACCACCGCTGAGAACGCTGCACCTCAACCGTAGCCCAATGATCGCGCCCTACCGCATGCTGGACGAAGCCACCTGCAAACGATTCGACATAGACCCGGTCCTCATTGCTCAGCACCTCGCCATTCTCGACCGCTGGCACGACCTGGTGTCACTCGCCCGTGAAGTCTTTAAAACCACCGATCGCCCTGCCCCGGCCGACCCCCAGCAGGCACTTTACCAGGGCTTTATCGGCGATCACGATCGCGGCATTCTGAACCAGATTCACCGCAATGACCGCCACCCGGAAACCTGGCCGGGCCTGGCCGACAGCCTGCAAGACGACCGCCAGCAAGCCCTGGTGTTTCTGGCCCGCGCCCGGCATTTTCCCGACAGCCTGAGTGCCGGTGAACAGAGCCACTGGCGCGACCAGGTTCGCACCCACCTGACCGACCCGAACTGGGGTAGCACTCTAGTGCTAAGCGATGCCATAGCGGCAACAGAGCAATTGATGACTGAACACCCGGAACGGGAAGACCTGCCGCAGGTGTTAACCTGGCTGCAGCAACTGGACGAGCGCTGGCTGCAAGACCCGGTAGCACCAACCCCTGAGGCAACCAAAGACACTGACAAAAAGACGCTTGCCCCCGCGCCCGCTGAAGACACTAAAAAGAAAGACAATGACACCCCTTCTGATGACGGGCCGCAATTAGGGTTGTTCTGAAACCTACATCAGGGATAAACAATTACATTCAAAAACCGGGCAGGTTTGTCCGGCGATTCATTTCTATAGGCATGTGATTGATCGGCCCGAAAGCGGTGGGCTTCGCCTGTGCGAAGTCGGTGCCATTGATTGTCACTGAATACCGACAGCTCACCAGACTGGACAAGAATGCACTCGATAACGCCGGCACGGTGAGCATCGGACTCGCGTAATCCACCGGGTTCAATTTCGACGTCCAGCAGCTCGGTATGCAGGTCTGCCGCAAATGGCAGGATCGTTTTTACCGCCAGTGCGCTTTCTTCCGGGGTGACCCGGGAAACAGAACCGATAGCCGCGCCATCATTGTCCAGACCCCTCTCGACGGGCTCTATCAAGGTTGAAAAGCCAACACCGTAACCCTTGGCCAGCCGCCACAGTGTCGTCAGTGTTGGGCTGGATTCACCCCGTTCGATCTGCCCCAGCATGGCCTTGCTGACCCCGGTTTCCGTCGCGGCCCTATCCAGACTCCAGTGTCGCTCGGCTCGCAGCGCCTTCAGCCTGGCGGCGAACTGTTGCTGAATATCCGACATAGAGGTCTCTCCTGATCAACAAGGGCTTGTGCGCTATAGCGCACGCTGATAGTCTGCGCGCATTGTACGTTATAGCGCACAACCGTAAAACCACAGGAGATTTGGCCATGCACACCCCGCTTTGGCGTCAGTTCTGGCAGGATCTGTCATTAAGCAGTGTCAGCGCGGGGGTTGTTGCCGTGCTCGTCGGCTTCAGCAGCTCAGCCGTGCTGATCTTTCAGGCAGCCGAAGCGGCGGGCACCACCCCCGCCCAGGCCAGCTCCTGGCTATGGGCGCTGGGGCTGGGCATGGGCATCACGTCCGTTGGTTTATCGCTGCAACACCGGTTGCCGCTGGTCACCGCCTGGTCAACACCGGGCGCCGCGGTATTAATTGTCAGTCTGTCGGGCTTTTCACTGTCTGAGGCGATCGGTGCCTTTATTCTAACCGGTGCGTTAATAACGCTGGCCGGATTTACCGGTCAGGCCGAAAAACTGACCCAAAAACTGAGCCCGGCCCTGGCCAGTGCCATGCTGGCCGGAGTGCTGTTTCCGTTTGGGTTGAATGCCGCGACATCGCTGGCGTCGGCCCCGCTACTGGCCGGAACCATGGCGGTGGTCTATTTTCTGGCACGCCTGTGGATGCCGCGCTACGCGGTCTTGCTGGTGGCGCTGGTCGGTTTGATGTTGGCACTGGCGTTGAATCAGGTGGAAGACAACGCCTGGACCTGGTCGTGGACCCAACCTGTTCTGCAATGGCCAACATTTTCCTGGCAAGCTGCGTTCAGCCTGACGCTGCCGCTCTTCATCGTCACCATGGCCTCGCAAAACCTGCCGGGCATCGCCACGCTGACCGCTGCAGGCTACCGCTCACCCACCTCGTCGGTCTTGAAATGGACCGGGCTGACAACCCTGGGCCTGGCACCTTTCGGCGCCTTTGCCTTGAACCTTGCCGCCATCACCGCCGCCATCTGC
>DASSWD010000189.1:0-2745 GCA_035705335.1 Marinobacter sp.
TGATCTGCTTGACGCTGGCCATCGCATTTTTGTCGACCAGCACGCTGCGAAAATCCACTTCAATCGCCCGGAAGATGTGCAGCAACGCCCAGGAACCGCCGCGGGCTTCATAGAACACGTCGTCGATCTGGGTCCAGGGGGTCTGCACCGAGGCGGTTTCCACCTGATCGGCCAGGGGATCGCTGTCATCCACGTTCGCTACTGCGTCAGACACCGAGGCTTTGCCAACGCTCTCAGCCAGCGTGCGCGACAGGCTGCCAAGACGGGTTTCGAGGTCGGCCAGCCAGTTGTTCAGATTGTCGGCCCGGGCGAAGAACTGGGCGTCCGGCTGTTCGGGATCAGACAGGCGGTTCAGGTAGCGTTTGAGTGCGCTGATGCCACGTCGATATTCATTCTCAGTGGAGGGAATCGCCCAACTGCCGTTGTCGAAGTGAAACTGGGGTTCCGCGATGGTCAGATCGGGGTCTTCCGCTGACTGGCTTTGAGAGCGACTGATATCCCGGCGCATCACCCGGGCCAGGTCACGCAGCTGGACCAGCGCGCCGTATTCCCAGTTGGGCATGTTGTCGAGCCAGACACCCGGAGGTGCGATGTCGTTGGAGAGATAGCCGCCGGGTTTGTCCAGCAGGGTTTCGGCGATGCGAATCATGGTGGCCGTGGTGGCAAACCCGGTAACGGGTTCGCGGTTCATGTCCGCCGCCAGGGTGCGGGTGTGTTCACGTACAGAGAAGGTCTCGGGCTCACTGCTCCAGTAAATGCCAAGCACCGCGGCCACCAGCAGATAAACCAGCACGACCACCAGTACAAATTTGCCGATTACCCCGCTGCCGCCGGCGTAATCCTTGACGTCGTCCTGCCTGTCCCTGAAATATTGTCGTATCTTGCCGGGCATAGGTCCGTCACTCTCCTGTTGGTTGTTGCTCCGCTGCGAACGGCCGGCCGAGATGGTAGCCCATCGCGCCGTCGACGCCCAGAGCACAGAGTACCGAGTATTCCGCTGCGGTTTCCACCCCGGTAGCGAAAACCTTCACGCCCCGGCTGCTGGCAATACCAACAACCGACTCGAGCCAGAACCGGTTTTCTTCATGGCTGTCCAGATCATGCACAAAACTGTTGTCGATACGCAGGCCGGAGAACGGCAGATTCCTGAGATAACTGAACGGCACACCGCCGACGCCAAAGCGGTCGACCAGCACCGGCACCCGCAGGCGTGCCAGGCCACGCACCAGAACGCTGGCATCACGCCGGTGGTGGTGAATGGCCAGCTCCGAGATGCCGATCCAGAGCCTGCGGGTTGCCTCGCCGGCAGCCTCAAGCCTCGCCAGCAACTCAGCCCGGAAACCAGCATCGGCCACTGACGATACGCCCAGCGACACCGCCATTACCATGCCCGTTTCACGGTGCAGTCGTTTAAACACCTGATCCAACAATAGCCGGTCAATCTCCACCAGCAACCCCAGGCGCTCGGCCATGGGCACGAACACGCCAGCCTTGAGGTCGCCATTCCCGTTCTTCAACCGGGAGAATACCTGGTAATGCACCAGGTGCTTTTCCACCCCGTGAACCATGGGCTGCACCCACAGCGACAGCGCCTGCTTGTGGATGGCGTCGGTCAGAATGGTGCGCCAGGTATCCATAGTGTGGTGATGCTCAATGCTGCTCTCAGCCAGCCAGCAACAGGACTCGTCCCGCTGCTGCGCCGCTCTCAGGGCTTCGTCCACCGCTGACAGCAAGTCCCGGATGTGCTCGCCCGGGCGCGCTGCCGCCAGGCCGGCGTGCACCACAGTATCCATAGGTGCCGCCAGTTCGGCGTAAACGCCGTCAAGCTCCGCCACCAGATCATCGGCCCAGACTCTGGCATCCGCCACCGACGCACCGGGCAGGAACACGGCAAATTCGGCGCCGGTCCGGCGACCGGCAAAAGACTCGGCGTGGCGATCCACAAAGGCGGATATTCGCGCCGCCAGGGCCCGCAGCAGTTGATCACCCTCCACCCGGCCATACGCGCGGTTGTACTCGGTGAAATACCCCAACTGGATCATCACCAGCACACCCGGGGCCGATTTCTCCTCAGACTCCACCTCCACTTTCAGGCGCTGGTCGAACGCACCACGGCTGGCGAGCCCGGTCACCGCATCTTCATTGTTGACCTTGCGCAGGTGGTGGATCAGCTTCGCCTGGCCCTCGAATAGACGGCCAAGGTCTTCAGCCATCTGATTCATCGCTTCGGTGACCTGGTTCAGTTCCCGGGTAGAGCGCATGTGGACCCGCTTCCGGAAATCTTTCTGACCCCAGGCCCGGGCCTGCTCTTCGAGCAGTTTCAGGGGCTTCAGCAACCGCCCCAGCAAGATGTGCAGCAGCAGAAGAGCCAGGCCGCCAATAATCGCGACCCCGGCCAGCAACACCAGAGTGATACGCCAGAGATCGTTATAGGCACGGCCAGGATGACTGACCACCCGCACGATACCCAGCCGGTTCCAGCCGCGCACCACCTCCGCCTCAGCAACGGGCAACGGCAGGTTGGCCAGCTCCACGAACCAGGGGGGGGCATTGAGCGCATCGAGCTCGGCCTGACGGCCGGCAATTTCAGTCCCGTCGTGGGCCAGGTACTGCACCGACAGATATCGGCCGCTGTCGAACACCGCATCAATCAGCGAGGCTGCAGCCACCGGGTCTCGCCCGTCAATGGCATTGGACAGCGACAGGCCAGTGGCGGTGGCGCCGTCCCGGGCATGGCCCTCGAGC
>DASSWD010000190.1:0-3588 GCA_035705335.1 Marinobacter sp.
CGCCGGCAAGCGCACCTACGGCTCGGTGCACAACCGGCACTTCTACCAGGCGCTGGACCAACTGCATCAGAGCGGCGCGGCACACGCCACCCGAACGTTCCTTCAGCAACAAGCAAAGGCCGCAGGCGTCGCCCTCCCGGACGCGCCCCTGAACCTGCCCGACCCAGGCCAACTGCTGCAAAGCTGGCGTGTGGGCGACGCCGTGAGTTTTGGCGACGGCCACCGGCGCAAACAGGGGCGGGTGCTTCGGGTCAACCGTAAAACCTGCACTGTTGAGGGCACTCACGAGTCCCGGGGTGTTCGGTATCGGGTGCCGGTGTCGATGCTAAGACCCGCTCATTAGCCGGTCCATCTGGAGTGAAGGTAACCAGAGCAACCCGGGTAGTTTACAGCTCCTGACATTTCCCGGAGGCGCCAGGCGGGCTTCATCTTCGTGCGCGGCGCCCCATTCCGGGGCAGAAAATCACGACCGGCCGGGCATCTGATCCCAGAAAAATCGACAACTCATTGAAATATATAGAAATACCAAGTTGGCACGGAGATCGCTAAATCCAAACCAGATGCGCCGGTTTTTTTTCGTTTGGAGAGGCAACCCCATGAGCAAACAGACCCTGATCGTGATCGGCAACGGCATGGTGGGCCATCACTTCCTGGAGCAGTTCAGCCAGTCGCCGGCCGCTGAGGCCTTTAACATCGTTGTCTTCGGCGAGGAAAAACAGCTGGCCTATGACCGGGTGCACCTTTCCGAGTACTTCAGCGGCTCCACCCATGCAGATCTAGCCATGGGCACGGCAGACTGGTACGCCGGGCAGGGTATCGATCTGCACCTGAATGAACCCGTCACCGCCATCGACCGGGACGCCCGGGTCCTCACCACTCCCAAAGGTGCGTATCCGTACGATCAACTGGTGCTGGCCACCGGCTCCTATCCGTTTGTACCACCCATTGAGGGCCACGATCAGGCCGGCTGCTTCGTGTATCGCACCCTGGACGACCTGGACGCCATTCAGGCCAGCGCCCATGCAGCGAAAATCGGTGTGGTGGTGGGCGGCGGCCTGCTGGGTCTGGAAGCGGCGAATGCCCTCAGAAGTCTTGGCCTGCAGGCCCATGTGGTGGAATTTGCCCCACGCCTGATGCCGGTGCAGCTGGACGATCAGGGCGGTGGCCTGCTGCGCCAGAAAATTGAAGATCTTGGCGTGCAGGTGCACACCGAGAAAGCCACCACGGCCATTGTGCCGGGCAGCGGCGCGCGGCTGCGGATGAACTTCGCCGACGACAGCCACCTGGAGACCGACCTGATTGTGTTCTCCGCCGGCATCCGCCCCCAGGACACCCTGGCCCGGGCCTGCGGGCTTGAGGTAGGCGAGCGCGGCGGCATTGTGGTCAACAATCAGTGCACCACCTCGGACCCGAACATCCACGCCATCGGTGAATGCGCGCTCTGGAACAACCGCATCTTCGGCCTGGTGGCGCCGGGTTACACCATGGCCCGCACCCTGTCGGCGGCGCTGAACAACGACGCCAGCGCGGCCTTCACCGGCGCCGACATGAGCACCAAACTCAAGCTGCTGGGGGTGGATGTAGGCTCCATCGGCGATGCCCACGGCCAGACCCCCGGCGCCCGCAACATCCGTTTCCACGATGAGCAGGCCGGCCATTACCGTCGCATGGTGGTTAGCCAGGACGGCAAGACCCTGCTGGGCGCCATCCTGGTGGGCGACAACGGTCCCTACGACACCCTGTTGCAATACGCCCTCAACGGTATTGAGCTGCCGGCCAACCCAGAAGCGCTGATCCTGCCGGAAAGCGAGGGCGGTGCCCCGGCCCTGGGTGCCGACGCCCTGCCGGACACCGCGTCCATCTGCTCCTGTCACAACGTGACCAAGGGCGACATCTGCGGCGCCATTGACGCGGGTTGCACCGATCTGGGCAGTGTGAAGGCGGAAACCAAAGCCAGCACCGGCTGCGGCGGCTGTGCGGCGCTGCTCCAGAAAGTGGTGGACAGCGAGCTGGAGAAACGCGGCGTGGAGGTGTGCACGGATCTGTGCGAACACTTCCCCTACACCCGCCAGGAGCTGTTTCATCTGGTGAAGGTGAACGGTATCCGCACCTTCCGAGGACTGCTCAAGCAATACGGCAAGGGTCAGGGTTGCGACATCTGCAAGCCGACGGTGGGTTCGATTCTGGCCACCTGCTGGAACGAGCACATCCTGGCAACGGACCACGTACCCCTGCAGGACACCAACGACACCTTCATGGCCAACATGCAGAAGAACGGCACTTACTCGATCGTGCCGCGCATTCCCGGCGGCGAGATCACCCCGGACAAGCTGATTGTGCTGGGCGAGGTGGCCAAGCAATACAACCTGTACACGAAGATCACCGGCGGTCAGCGGGTGGATCTGTTCGGCGCCACCCTGAGTGAATTGCCGGAGATCTGGGAAAAACTGATCGCCGCCGGTTTCGAGACCGGCCACGCCTACGGTAAGTCCCTGCGTACGGTGAAGTCCTGCGTGGGCAGCACCTGGTGCCGCTACGGCGTGCAGGACAGCGTGGGCATGGCGATCACCCTGGAGAATCGCTACAAGGGCCTGCGAGCGCCCCACAAGGTGAAGATGGCGGTGTCTGGCTGTACCCGGGAGTGTGCGGAGGCCCAGAGCAAGGACTTCGGGGTGATTGCCACCGAGAAGGGCTGGAACCTGTACGTGTGCGGCAACGGCGGTATGCGGCCGCGGCATGCGGATCTGTTTGCCACGGATCTGTCGGATGAGGAACTGATTAGGACCATTGACCGGGTGGTGATGTTCTACGTGCGCACGGCGGACCGGCTGCAGCGGACGTCGGTCTGGATGGAGAATCTGGAGGGCGGTCTGGAGTATCTGAAGCAGGTGGTGCTGGAGGACAGCTTGGGTATTGGCGAGGAGCTGGAGCAGCATATGGCGGGTCTGGTGGAGACCTATCAGTGCGAGTGGAAGACCGCGGTTGAGGATCCGGAGAAGCGTAAGCGGTTCCGGGAGTTTGTGAATGCGCCGGCGCAGAAGGATCCGGTGCAGCAGTGGACCTCCGAGCGGGGGCAGCGGCGGCCTGTGTTGGAGGGGGCTTCTTCGTAGCCTTCTGGGTGGGTGCAGGAGCCAGGCGGCATAGGGGTGCTTTCCTTCCGGAAAAAACAACTCGCTGCGCTCAGACATCTTTTTTCCTGCAGGAAAGCACCCCCACACCACCTTGCTCAGTGAACTTGGTGGAAGCACACGTTAAAGACATTGGAATTCAGGAGATTTATTGATGAAAGCTCGTACAACCTGGGAAGCTGTATGCACCGTGGACGATCTCGTGGCCGACTCTGGCGTTGCGGTGTGGACGGAACACGGCCCGGTGGCGGTTTTCTACCTGCCCCATCGGCTGCCGGCGTTGTTTGCCATCAGCCACAGCGATCCGTTCAGTGGCTCGAACGTGCTGGCCCGGGGGATTACCGGGGATATCAATGGCGAGCCGGTGGTGGCGTCGCCGTTGTACAAGCACCATTTCAGTCTGCGCACCGGGCGGTGCCTGGAGGACGAGAGCGTGGGCGTGAAGGTGTACCCGGTGTTG
>DASSWD010000191.1:0-8325 GCA_035705335.1 Marinobacter sp.
AGCAGAACAGGTTCAGGAAACGCTTGCCCTTCGCATGTTGTTGAATCCAGTGGCGCACCGGGCGGTGGTCGAGGAACAGGCCGGTGTCGAGGTAATCCCGCAGGTTCACTTTCAGCACACAGCCGTGTTCGTGCACATTGAGGTACTCGCCGCTGGCCGCCTGCTTTTCGTACTGCCGGGTGCCGGCCTGGCGCTGGCGGTGCTTGCACACCATCAGCGACAGGTCGATATCGAGCACTTCGGGGATGACCGCCAGCGCTTCGGCCAGTCGTTCCCGGGCGGCTTTTTCGTCGACGGTCTTGGGCGCCGCGTATTCCTGAACGTGCACCCGGCCTTCGTAGATATCCACTGCCAGGGAATACTCTGGCATGTCGGCGTCGTACAGGCGGTAGCAGCCGATGTCCTGTTTGCGTGCCCACTGGCCGATGGTTTTCAGGTTCTTTTTCAGCCGGTTGCGCAGCATCTCCGCACGTTCGGGGTTGCGAATCTGCGGGCGGACCGCGCCAGCGTTGTCCGGGTCACGGGGAACACGGGCACTCTCCAGGTTGATGTCGAACAACAGCAGTTGGGCCGGAAGTTTGGCGTTGAACAGGTTGTACTGTTTGTAGCTGCGCAGGCCGATGGACTTGCCGAATTCCGGGGCACCGGTGAATACGCCCAGGCGCCAGCCGGGCACTTCCCGCAGTACGGCTTCGCCCAGGCTTTGATACAGACCCGCCAGTTCCCGGCGTTCGTTCAGGCGTTCGCCGTAGGGAGGGTTGGTCAGCACTAGCCCGGTATCAGCCCAGTTATCCACGCGGGCCAGATCGGCGACGCAGCGAGCTTCTACGTGAATGACCGACTCCAGTCCCGCGCGCTGGATGTTCCTCCACGCGGTGTCGATCACCCGGCTGTCCTGATCAAAACCGGCGAACACCGGAACAGGGCCCTGCCTGCCTTCGTGGGCGCGTCGTTCCGCCTCCTGACGCAGTGACAACCAGAGTTCCGAGTCATGGCCGGGCCATTTCTCGAAGCCGAAGCGGTCGCACTTGCGGCCCGGCGCCAGGTCCAGAGCCATCATGGCGGCTTCAATCAGCAAGGTGCCGGAACCGCACATGGGGTCTACAAAGCTGCCGCCAGCCTTGGCGATGTCTGGCCAGCCGGCGCGCATCAGCAATGCCGCCGCCAGGTTTTCCTTCAAGGGCGCGATGCCTTGGTCCGTGCGGTAGCCGCGCATGTGCAGGCTGTGGCCACTCAGATCAATGCCCACCGACAGTCGCCCGCGGTTTAGCCGGGCGGATACGGTTACGTCCGGGTCTTTCGGTGCGACCGACGGCCGGGCACCGCCGGCACCGCGGATGCTGTCCACAATCGCGTCTTTGACTTTCTGGGCGCCGAACTGGGTGTTGCGGATCGCTTCATTGCTGCCCAGGAAAGTCACCCGGAAGGTACCGTTAGCAGGTATCTGGGCTTGCCAGTCCAGCGCCACCAAGCCCTCATACAGTTCTTCTGCGGTTCGGGCGTTCACTTCGGCCAGTTGCAGGATCACCCGGTTCGCCAGGCGCGACCACAGGCAGGCCCGGTAACCGGCGGCCAGTTCTCCCTCGACCCAGACGCCCGCCGGCGCATTACGAACCTGAGTCAGACCGAATCCGGCAAGTTCATCTGCAAGAAGGTACTCAACTCCCTTCGGGCAGGTTACGAAAAAGACATGCTTGGACAAGGTCAACTCCTGAGGTTTTTCAGTTCAGCCGGTAAGTTTCCGGAATCGCGTTATTTACTGTCTTAGGCGACAGGTTTTTATGTCACTCAACGATAAGAAAAGCTTCATTAAGATGAAATAAATAGTGTACACCGGCGCAACGTTCGTTCTACCTTGTAACTGACGCGTCGTTCCGGGTGCTGGAAAAAGGCACTCGTTAACAGGATCCTGACTGCTCTGGCCCGAGCAGGCAATAGGGGGTTGTCCCGGAGTGGGAACCCGCTGGCGCCATGGCCACGGCAGATGTTTACACGCTTGTTCTGTTAATTCCATCAGTGAGGAACGGCATGAAAAGACAGAAGAGAGACATGTACGCTCGTGCATTCAAGCGGGGTTATCTCGCTGGCGTGTCCGGCAAATCCAAAGACAGCTGCCCACTTGAACAACCGGAAGTGCGCCAGGAATGGCTGAATGGGTGGCGAGAAGGCCGCACAGATAACTGGGAGGGCATGACCGGCGTATCCGGCATCCACAAACTGGCCAACGTTACCGCTACTTAGCGGAGTGGCTACCCCGTTTAACCTGATCTGTTTTTTTGCAACCGACTTAACACAATTCAAGCAGTAAAAATGTGCAACCCAGACGGGGCCACTCGCCCCGTATCAGACGAGGAAACGCCACGGGGTTCATTCCCCGCACGGGCCCGCTAAGCGGGCCCATCCTTTTTCTGAAACCAGCCTTGTTATCCCCCGGATGCCTTGAGCTCCCGGCGAATCGCCTCTACCGCCTCACCAATCAGTGCCGGCCCTCGATAAATAAAGCCGGTATAGACCTGAACCAGTTTTGCTCCGGCAAGGATCTTCTCCGCAGCACTCTCGCCATCATCAATCCCACCCACCCCGATGATCGGCAGGCGTTCGCCCAGCTCAGCATACAAGCCCTGAATCACCCGCAAAGAGGCTTCACGCACCGGTGCACCACTGAGGCCACCGGCTTCAAGCTCATAGCGGTGACCTTTCACGGCCTCACGGGAGATGGTGGTATTGGTGGCGATCACCCCGTCTATGCCGGCCTCAAGCAGTGCCTGTGCAACAAAACGGATACCGGTGTCGTCCATGTCCGGTGCGATTTTCACCGCCACTGGCACATAGCGCCCGGTCGCTGCCTGGCATTTTGTCTGCTCGTCTTTGATGGCGTGCAACAGCTGTTGAAGAGAATCACCAAACTGAAGATCACGCAGGCCCGGCGTGTTGGGCGACGACACGTTGCAGGTGATGTAGTCGGCGTGGGGATAGACCGCGGCGATGCCCTTGCGATAATCCAGCTCTGACTCGTCATTCGGGGTATCTTTGTTCTTGCCCACATTGATGCCCAGCACGCCTTTGAAGCGGCGGCGCTGCACGTTGGCAATCAAGTGCTCCAGCCCTTCGTTGTTAAACCCCATCCGGTTGATGATGGCCTGGTGCTCCGGCAGGCGGAACATTCTTGGCATAGGGTTCCCGGGCTGAGCCAGCGGCGTGACGGTGCCCACTTCTACAAATCCGAAACCGAGGGCGCCCAGCGCATCGAGGTGGTCTGCGTTCTTGTCCAATCCGGCGGCAAGCCCGACCGGATTGGGAAAATCCAGTCCCATCACGCGAACCGGGCAATCAGCCGGCTTGTTGACCGTCAGATTAAGCAGGCCGAGCTTGTTAGCAACATCCAGGCTGTTCAGGGCCAGATTGTGTGCCTGTTCAGCGGGAAATCGGAACAACAGGCTTCGAAGCAGACCGTACATCATGAGATACCTTTCACAATCGAAACCGGCGGTGTGCAGGCCGGAAAAATGTGTTGGCGAGTATACCGAAAGTTTTCCACACCATCCTCCGAAACCTTGAAAGATCTGCCGTAAATAACGGTCCTTTCAGGGGGACTGAATCTTTTCCACGGAATCTGTGGATAACTCTGTTGAAAATCGAGGGGCAAGCGCCCCGACCCCTTGATAACTGCGCCAGCCTACAGATTGATCACTTTTTAACCAGTTATTTTAGTGTTATTTTTCAATAATTTACGAAATATAAATTACCGTTTGACGGGTTTGGTTACAAAATGCTAGCAAGTAACCGCTTTGTCATCATGTGTATAAATCGTCCAGCTTTAAGCCGAATTTTGCCTTTTCAGGCGTCCAAACCCGTCTATACTGCGTGTTGGCTTCCGAAACGACCACAGGGAACACGGACTTGTCCCAACCTTCTGCCGAACCGTCCTCGCGCCCGTCGCTGGAATCTGAAAAACATGCCGCCACCCGGGTCACTCTGATCGGGATGGTACTGGACGCTGTGCTGGGCGTTCTGAAAGTCGTGATCGGCGCACTGTTTCAGTCCCAGGCGTTGATCGTCGACGGTATTCACTCGTTCAGTGATGTCGCCTCAGACTGGGTGGTGCTGGCGGTGATGCGGTTATCCCGTCGCGGACCAGACGCCAACCACCCCTATGGTCACCAGCGCATCGAAACCCTTGGCACTCTGGCACTGGGCAGCATTCTGATTGCCGTTGGCGCGGCACTGGCCTGGGACAACCTGCTGCGGGTAGTTTCCGGCGAGTCCATCGAGGTTCCGGGCTGGCCTGTGTTGGTGGCCGCAGCGTTTTCAATCCTCGGCAAGGAATGGATCTATCACTACACACGCCGGGTGGGCATTCGAATCCGGTCGGATCTGATCATCGCCAATGCCTGGCACAGCCGCACCGATGCGTTCAGTTCTGTCGTGGTGTTGCTCTCGACCGCCGGTGCCATGATGGGCGCACCCTGGCTGGATGGTGTCGCCGCGGTCGTTGTGGCGGCCATTATCATCCACATCGGCTGGAAGTTTACCTGGGACAGTGTTCAGGAGCTGGTAGACACGGGGCTTTCCGAGCAGGACACGGAGCTTCTGCGCTCCATTGCCCTTAACACCGACGGTGTCCGCGACGTCCATGAGCTACGAAGCCGGCGCATGGGCCACGACATTCTGCTGGATGTGCACCTGGTGGTCAGGCCAGACATCAGCGTCTCCGAGGGTCATCAGATTGGACTGAAAGCCATCTCAGGGATGAGGGATGCGCTGGATAACCTGCACGACATCAACTTTCATATTGATGCGGAGAATGATGAGACAACGCGCCACATCACGAGTCCTCACCTGCCGGGCCGAGAAGAGATTCGCAGGTTGCTGAAGGAACACGACGTTGAATTACCGGCGAACAGCCGCCTGCACCTGCATTACCTGAAAAACCGGGTGTACCTGGAGGTCTTTATGGACGGCCACGCCGATGAAAGCGCCCCCAGTACAGAAGCCATAAAAGAAGCACTCGCAAGCTACCCCTGGTTCGGCAGCCTGCGCGTGTGGGTTGCGGCGCCCTAGAAGGACGCCACACGACATCAGCGCCGCCGGTTCTCTTCCATCCGTGAGAGAAATTCCTGCATGATCAGGGTGTACAGCTCGCCCCCCAGGAACTTGTCTTCCACGCCGGAATCGATGCTCGGATTGTCGTTCACCTCGATCACCGCCACCCGGTTACCCGCCTGCTTGATATCCACACCGTACAGACCGTTGCCGATCAGCCGGGTGGCGTTCAACGCCGCCTGAATCACGTTGCGCGGCACCTCATAGGTGGGCATGGTCTCAAAACCACCGCTGGTCACCGATGAGCCACCGTGCTGGTAAATCTGCCAGTGGCCTTTCACCATCAGGTATTTACAAGCGTAGATCGCCCGGCCACCCAGCACGCCAATGCGCCAGTCGTAATCGGTGTAGAAATATTCCTGGGCCAGCACCAGGGCCGACTGCTTGAACAGATCTTTCAACCCGGCCCGCAGCTCTTTCTCATCCTTGGCCTTGATCACCCCACGGGAAAACGCGCCGTCCGGGATCTTGATCACTACCGGCAGGCCCAGTTCAGCCACCACCTGCTCCACAGCATTTTTCTGATCCTTGGAGAGAATCAGGGTTTTTGGCGTGGGTACTTTGTTGTTCTTGAGCAAATCCGCCAGGAACACCTTGTTGGTGCACCGAAGAATGGACACGGGGTCGTCGATCACCACCATGCCCTCGGCCTCCGCCTTGCGGGCAAAGCGATAGGTATGGTGGTCAATGGCGGTGGTCTCCCGGATGAACAGGCCATCGTATTCCGGCAGGCGCATGTAATCCCGGCGGGTGATGCGCTCCACATTGATTCCCAGCTTGCGCCCCGCCCGCTCAAAGCGTTTCAGCGCCATATCATCGCTGGGCGGCAGCTCTTCTTCCGGGTTGACCAGAATCGCCAGGTCGAAGCGGTAACGGCGGCGAGTTCTGGGCTTGCGCCAGATCATGCTGCTGAATCGGTCGAGGGCGGCGGCAAACACATCCTGTTCATGGGTCGCCAGATCCGCCGGGCCAGCCGGTTTCATGCTGTCGATCTGCCACTGTTTGCGATGGCGGAACACCACCTCCAGAATCGGGCACGGGAAGCGCTCAAACAGGGCGCGGGCCACCGGCTTGAGGTCGGGGTGTTCGGCTTGGCCGAAATAGGTGCGAATCTTCACTTCCCGGACGGCGTCCTCGTCGCCCTCACCTGGCTCGACCTCTGAGGCTTCTTTCTCAAGCCACTGGGTCACGCTGCTGTCGAGCTCTTCAAGCTCCAGGGAAAACAGACCCTTGCGGCTCAGATCGTTCAATGTCATTACCGACGGCACCACATGGTGCCCACGGGCTTCGGCGAGCAGTGAACAGTAGTAGCCGCGACTGAGGTATCTGGCGCTCTGGCACAGGTTGATTACCCGCACCCGGCCGTTCGCGGGTGTGGTGAACTGCAGATACTGGTCGAAGGTGAGTACGTCTTCGCTGGGATAGTACGGCGCCCAGTCTTTGGCGCGGTCTACTACAATCAGCAATCGGGACATTGATGAGCTTCCTCCCTGGAAGGGTCAGACATTGTTTTAATGGGGCAACCATACGCGCAGGGCCGACGCCATACAATCCACAGCCAGTGCGTGCTTTTACGCATGAGCAGCGGCTATGCGCTGGGGTCGCTGTCTACCATAATAGCCGCTTGGGGGAGTCGTATCCTGTTCCCCGCTTCTAAGGGTTCGCCAAACCATGACGGATGTCCGTTTAAGACACGCTGTAGCCTCGGATCTGGACGCACTCGTTCAGCTGGAAAACCGGTGCTTCACCGAAGACCGGATTTCCCGTCGCAGCTTTCGCCGCTTTCTCGATCAGCCCCGGGATATTCTGGTGGTCGCAGAGACCGACGCCGAACTGCTTGGCTACTGCCTGGTGCTGATGAACGCCGCCACCCGGCTGGCCCGCATCTATTCCGTCGCCGTGTCACCGGCCG
Organism: Marinobacter sp.; assembly: GCA_035705335.1. Classification (GTDB taxonomy): domain Bacteria; phylum Pseudomonadota; class Gammaproteobacteria; order Pseudomonadales; family Oleiphilaceae; genus Marinobacter. Next base: position 7,016 of record DASSWD010000191.1, read on the forward strand.
CCCGGGGGCGAGGGGTTGGCGAAAAGCTGATCCGGAAGGCCGAGGAGGAAGCGGCCGACGCCGACCGCATCATCATGCGCCTGGAAGTCAGGGAGGATAACCAGGGCGCCATCGCGCTTTACCAGCGCCTGGGCTATCGCCAGTTTGGCACCTACCGCGATTACTACGAAGACCACGGCAACGCGCTCCGGTTTGAACGCCGAATTCTGTATTACGAACCTTCCCGGGAATACCTGCCGGTGCCCTACTACCCGCAGACCACTGAATTCACCTGCGGCCCGGCGGCCCTGGTAATGGCGATGGCTGCGCTGGACGAGCAACAACCGGTGACCACCCTGGAAGAGCTGAAAATCTGGCGGGAAGCCACCACCATTTTCATGCTGGCCGGTCACGGCGGTTGTGGCCCCCACGGGCTGGCGCTGTCTGCGTGGCATCGTGGTTTTGAGGCCAGCGCCTGGATCAATCAGGAAGGTGCGTTGTTCAAGGACACGGTGCGTAACGAAGATAAAAAGCGGGTGCTGGAGCTGGTGCATGAGGGCTTCCTGCACGACATCGGGCAGACCGGCATCCAGCTGCACCACGACCCGCTGACCCTGGACGCCATGGAAACTGCCCTGCACAACGGGCAGATCCCGGTGATTCTGATCAGCACCTGGCAGTTGAACCGTAGCCGGGTGCCGCACTGGGTGACCGTGTGTGCCATCGACGACGACTTTGTCTACCTGCACGACCCGGAGATCGACGTAGAAGAAGGTGAAACCGTGGCCGACAAACAGTATTTGCCCATCGACCGGCGGGTGTTTGACCGCATGTCCCGTTACGGGAGTAACCAGCCCCTGCAGGCCGCGGTTATCGTCGGTCCGAAACGGTCCTGATCAGCCGGTGCGCAGGGCCACTTCCTTCAGTTCGGAAATCTGATCCCGCAGACGAGCGGCGGTCTCGAAATCCAGATCCGAGGCGGCCTTGTACATCTCGTCTTCCAGCTTCGACACTTCCTTGAGAATCTCTTCTGGCGAACGATTGCCCATCCTGACCCGGTAATCCTCGGCTTCCTCGGCCGCTTTCTGCCCGGGCCGTTCGGCCTTGCGCCGGCCCCGACCGCCACCGCCGGGCGCGCCTTCCATGATGTCAGAAATCTTCTTGTTCAGACCGGTGGGCGTGATGCCATGCTCTTCGTTGTGGGCAATCTGTTTCGCCCGGCGGCGTTCGGTTTCATCGATCGCCCGCTGCATGGACCCGGTGATGCGATCACCGTAAAGAATCGCCTTGCCGTTGAGATTCCGTGCCGCCCTGCCGATGGTCTGGATCAG
>DASSWD010000192.1:0-2985 GCA_035705335.1 Marinobacter sp.
GAATCCGTTCCGGATCTGGTCAAAGGCCTTCGGATAGTTCCGGAAGCCCTCGCCCACCACGCTCAGGCGAAATCGTGCGTCACGGGCCCGCAGTTCCTGAAGTAACGCCAACAGGCGATCCGGGCCCTTGTCATACTCCCAACGGTGATTCCAGAGCAGATGCGGGTAGTGCCAGTTGTAGGCCAACTGCCGCCGGACAAACAGCCGGTCCTCAATGGGCACCGGAACGACCCGGGATTTATTCCATATCGTGTCGATCAGGCCGTTGGGAACCCCATCGGGCATCTTGCCCAGAAACGCCCGGGCGCCGTCGACAAAGCTGTCCCGGTTCCAGCCACTGTTGAACACCACCGCATCCGCCGTCAGCGCGCTGTAAAGGTTTACCATCTGCGGCTCAACCCGGCCTTTCTGCCCGCTGGACAGCGGGAAAGCGAACTGGTTTTCGTGCATGTACAGCACACAGGGCGTCTGCGCGAGGCGAGGGTTCAGGCCTTTCAGTGTTGCCAGATCCACCATCGAGGTGGCGATCACCAGATTCCAGGGCTCCTGCAGACACGGCTCGTTCAGCCAGCTCAATGGATTGCCGCGGATGCGCCACTGGAAATACCGGGGCGGCAGGCTGATCAGGTGCCAATCGGCATCATCCGCCAGCAGCGTCATCAGTTGGTTGCACCAGCGCCGATGACTGGCGGCATGGTAGGCCGACAGCAGCAGGATACGTGGCTTCATGCCGCCTCAGCGCGGGTTCGGGACAAAGACCACAAGCCGAAGATCGGCCCCGGCACGAGCAACCAGAGCACGGACAGCCCCCAGCTTTCCCACAGGCCGCTGGTGATCCAGATGGCCGGCAGGGTCAGGCCAAAACCGACCGCGTTCATCACCGCCAACGAGGAGCCCACCGACGCTTTCGGCGCACTGGCCGACGCCAGTGCCGAGAACTGGGGCGAATCGGCCACCACGGCGATGCCCCAGACCAGAAGCAGCAGAATCATCAGCATCGGCGGCGCAGTTGCCAGCGCCGGATATACCAGGCACAGCAGCCCCGACACCGCCAGTGCCCGCGCGGCCACCCACTGACTGCCTCGAGTGCGGCTGAGCCAGCCGCCAAGCACACACCCGAACCCACCGATGCCCATCACTGCAAACGACAGCCAGGGCACCAGATCCAACGAAGCCTCCAGGCGCCCCAGTTCCCGGGCCACCAGCAGCGGCACCAGGGTCCAGAGCGCATACAGTTCCCACATGTGCCCGAAATAGCCGCCAGCCACGGCGCGGAATCGCTGCACCCGCAAGGCCGACAAGCCCTGTTTGAGCGGAATGGGCCCGGAACTGACGGGCAAATGCGGACCATCCCCGAGCGCGAACACCATTGCCCCGCCCGCCAGAGCCAGAATGGAGGCACCCAGAAGCGGCCACTCCCACGGCAAACCCAGGGTTGCCCCACGCATCAGATGCGGCAGGGATGTGCCCAGGGTGAGCATGCCCACCAGCCAGGCCAGTGCGGCACCGGCGTATTTGGGCGTCCAGGCGATCACCAGTTTCATGCCAAGCGGATAGATACCGGCCAGGCACAGACCGGTGGCAAACCGCAGCACGGCGTCCAGTGGCGCACTGCCTGCCGCCAGCACAAACGCTCCATTAGCGGCAGCGCCCAGAATGCAGGACACCAGAAAGATACGGCTGGCGCCGAAGCGATCCGCCAGGCCGGTGACCGCCAGTGTCAGCGTGCCGGCGATGAATCCAGCCTGAACCGATAGAGTCAGGCGGCCCAGATCGGACTCGGACAAGCCCAGTTCCGCGGACAATGACAGCCAGACACCGTTGATGCTGAACCAGAGCGCGGTACCAAACAGTTGCGCCAGCACAATCACTGGCAGGGGATAACGCCGAAGCAATGCGACCATGTTGTTGTCTTTTTTAGGGACGTCGGACAACAGACTAGCGCCAGTCACTGCCCGGCGCCCATCCTACTTTGGTGTCTGCTGAGGCATTTGCGCAGTGCCCGGCCTACCAGGGCAGCTCGTCGCCGTTGCTGTGCCAGAAGGTGCCGGTGTTTTCCAGGCTCAGGTTGGCAATGCGATCCGCCAGCCCGCGGGCGGATTCTTCCGGTGTGATCAGCCCGCCGAAGTTCACCATCCGGGTTTTGACGTAACCCGGATGCAGCTGCACCACCGCAATGCCCTTGGGTTTGAGGTCCAGCGCCAGGGATCTACCGAACGCATTGAGCGCAGCCTTGGAGGCCCGATACCCATAGCGACCGCCGGAATCGTTGTCGGCAATTGAGCCCATGCGGCTGGTGATGTTGGCAATCTTGCTGCCCTGGCCCATGAACGGCACCAGCGCCTCGGCCACTCGCAGCGGTGCGTAGGCGTTGATTTCCATCTGGGTGCGAATGGAATTGAAATCGATGTGGCCCAGTTGCTCGTCCTGCAACAGCCCGGCGTTGTTGATCAACAAGCTGATGCGCTTGCCGGCCAGCCCGGCCGTCAGCTTGTCGATCCCCGCATCGGTGGTGACATCCACGCCATCGATGACCTGCGCCGCCACCTCCGCCAGTTCATCCGAGGACTGGCGGCATACGCCAATGACTTCACAACCCTCCCGGGCGTATAACCGGGCCAGTTCCAGACCAATGCCACGATTGGCACCGGTGATCACAACAACCTTTTGCTCTGACATGTTCGTTCTCCTTATGTGCGATGCGATCGGTGACGGGCCGGGAACAACGGCTACATCCAGCCACGCCGTTTGAAAAACCAGATCAGCCCCCCGGCAATGGCGATCATCACACCCCAGATCATCGGGTAACCGTAGTACCAGCTCAGCTCGGGCATCGCCCAGGGACTGTCGGCATGTTCAAAGTTCATACCGTAGACCCCGACTACGAAGGTCAGTGGAATAAAGATCGTTGCGATGATCGTGAGTACCCGCATGGTTTCATTGGTGCGCTGGGTAATGCTCGACAGGTAGATGTCCACCATGCTG
>DASSWD010000193.1:0-20518 GCA_035705335.1 Marinobacter sp.
CGGGCCAGAGCGGCCTCGTGTTCACGCAGGTAGGCGGAAAAATCGTCGTAGCCACCCACGTACTGGCTGCCCACCAGAATCTGCGGCACCGTGTACACCGGGCGGCCAATGCGACCGGCGATGTCGTCCTTGGTCAACCCCTTTTCAACCATATCGACCCACACGTAGGGGATGTTCCTGGACTCGCAGAGGTTCCTGGCCCCCACGCAGAATCCACAGCTTGAACGGCCATAAATCGTGACCTGATCCATCGTTACCTCCAGAAGCAAGGGCCCGGTCGGGTGTCATAATCCTGACAAATCATGACACGCCGGGGCGGGATTGAAAATTGATGCTTCGAATCGGAGTCATAGTAACTGACGATACCTGCAGCCCGGGGCATTTGTTGAGGAACCGCCAGTAAACCGGTTTACTGTGTCCTTCATGATTTCGAGCACCGGAGGATTAGTTGGCCTATCTGACCTTGTTTGCCACGGCCTTTGCCGCCGCCACCCTGCTTCCCGCCTATTCAGAGGTGTTGCTCGGCACGCTGGTCAGTCAGGGCCTGCCACTGTTCTGGCTGTGGTTCTGGGCAACGCTGGGTAATACGCTGGGTTCCGTTGTAAATGGGGTTATCGGCCGGCAGGTGGACCGTTTCAAGCATAAACGGTGGTTCCCGGTAACGGACGCACAACTGGATAAGGCCCGCGAGCGCTTCAACCGTTACGGGCAGTGGTCGCTGTTGCTGGGCTGGCTGCCGCTGGGTGGCGACGCGCTGACCCTGGTGGGTGGCATCATGCGGGTACCGTGGCTCAACTTTGTGGTGCTGGTGGCCATCGGCAAGGGCGCCCGCTACGCCTTCGTGATCTGGGTGGTGCTGGCTGCCGTCGGGGTATCCGGTTCCTCGCCGTAGAGAAACCGCCTCAGCAGGTCTTCACCGTTGAATTCCGAATGCAGCACGGCAATGAAGGTGTAAACGCCGATGAGTTTGCGGTTCAGGAACACAAACTCCTTGGGCGGCACCCGGAAGTAGCGGCTGATGGCCGAACGCGCGGCCTGGCGGGCCACCCGGGACGGCAGATCACTCTGCTTCCAGCGATACTGGCCATGTTCGTTAACCGCGATGTCTGGCCACTGGCTGCGGTCGCGGAAGAGCGGTTCCAGCACCGACATACACACCCGGCCAAAGGTATCGAGCACGTCGGGTGGCCAGTCGCGACTCATGAAGCGCAGTTCGACGCCGCCTTCGATTACCTGCTCCAGATCGTTTTCATACGAGGCCCGGATCATCTGGATAACCGGGTCCAGGAAGGCTTTGGAGTAACTCTGGACCGCGCCGAAATCCAGCAGCACAATGCGGTCATAACCGGGGTCTTCGCCTTCCTCGCCGGCAATGCGGATTCGGTAATTGCCGAAGTTGGGATCGGTCTGGATTTCGCCCCACTCGAACAGCTCCCGGAAAAACAGCTCCAGCGCCGCCTTGCCCAGGGCGCTGCGCCGATCCAGTGACAACGCACGCACCGCCTCGGAGCTGACCGAATGACCTCGTTCGTAGGTGGAGGCAATGATGTGGGCGGTCGAATATTCCGGCAGCACCCTGGGCACCACAAATCGGGGATCGCTGGTGAGCATGGTGCGGAATTTCTCGGTGGTTTCGGCTTCCAGCCGGTAATCCACCTCCCGGTGCATCATCTGCCGGACTTCTTCCAGCCAGTCGTTGAATTCCGGGCCAAAACTCACGAGGCGCGCCACCTTGAGCAACTGGGCCACGGCATTGAGATCACTGTCGACGGCGCCCGCCACTCCCGGGTACTGCACTTTCAGCACCAACTCCAGTCCGTCACTGCGGCGGGTGGCCCGGTGCACCTGCCCCAGAGAGGCAGCACCGATGGGCTCCGGATCAACGTCCAGCTCCGCCAGGCGGTCAGCGCCGATTTCGGCCTTGAGTACCGGTTCGATGGCTGGCCATTCCAGGGAGGTGGTCTGGTCTTCCAGAGTGTGCAGGGCTTCGGTCACTTCCTCCGGCAGGAAGTGCTCACCGTACAGCGCCATCACCTGCCCGATTTTCACCACACTGCCTTTCAGACGGCCCAGCTCATCCACCAGAAACCGGGCCTGGGCAGAGAGCATGGCTTTATGACGCTGCTCACGGGCGTCTTTACCCCCGAACCAGTTGGTGGCCATGTGAGACGCCATGCGGGTGCCAGCGAACAGGCCAGCCTTGGTCAGAGACAGCCGGCGCTCGAAGCTGCCGGTCTTGATACGGGATACGGATTTTCCGGATCGACTGGGCGACATGCAGAACCTGATGTTATCGGGTGAATGAATCAACCTCACATGCACCATTATACGGGCCTGACGGCGGTTCGACCTACCAGCCGCTGGCCCGTTGTACCTGGCCCTCGCCCAACCGGCCACATAACGCCTTCACCAGCCGCTGTTCCAGATCGTACACGCTGGCCCCCGGCACGGTGTCGCTGACCTGGCACATGGTCATGCCGGCATAGCCGCAGGGATTGATGCGGCTGAAGGGTTCCATATCCATGTTCACGTTCAGTGCCAGCCCGTGGAACGAGCAGCCTTTGCGAACCCGAAGGCCCAGTGAGGCTATCTTGGCGCCATCAACATAGACACCGGGTGCATCCGGGCGCGGGGCCGCGGTGATCTCGAGTTCCGCCAGTGCGGCCACGATAGACTGTTCAATCAGAGTAACCAGATCCCGCACCCCGATCTTGCGCCGGGGCAGGTTGATCATCAGGTAGATCACCAGTTGCCCGGGGCCGTGGTAGGTCACCTGCCCGCCCCGGTCCACCTGAATCACCGGGATATCGCCGGGCAGCAGGATATGCTCGGCCTTGCCCGCCTGGCCCTGGGTAAACACCCTGGGGTGTTCCAGGCACCAGAGTTCATCCGGCGTGTCGGCCTGGCGGCTTTCGGTGAACGCTTTCATCCGCTCCCAGGTATCCATGTAGGGCTGCTGGCCCAGGGAGCGCACAATCAGATCGGCCACGGTCAGAGCACCATGTGCACGCGGCCACTGGCCTTGAGGTCCTCGAACAGGGCCTTGAGCTGGTCTTCACCGGTCGCCCTGATGGTCAGCTGTACCGAGGAAAACCGGCCGCGGCTGCTGTCGGTAACGGTGATGTCTGCCTCGGTAATACCGGGCGCATGCTGCTCCACCACCTCGACCACAAACTCGGTGAAATCCGACGCGGCATTACCGATTACCTTGATGACGTAGTCACACGGAAACTCGATTTTCGGAGCTTTGGGCTCATCACTCATTCAGATACCTTCTCCCGGCCGGCGGCACAGTTACCGCCCCGGTGTCAGTTAAACAATTGCACGAAAAACAGTTTGATAGCATCCCACAAGCGTTTGAACAGCCCGCCTTCGGGCACTTCCGTCAGCGCCAGCACGGGCTCGTCCACCAGAACCTCGCCATCGAGAGTGACCTTCACCCGACCCAGTTCATCACCCACGTTGATGGGCGCCTTGATCACAGAATCGAGATCAACCACCGACTCCAGTTGCTCGCGGGAACCACGGGGAATGGTCACATGGACGTCTTCCGGCATGCCCACGGAAATCTGGTCAGCGGCCCCGCCCCAGACCCGGGCCTCCATCAGTTCTTGACCGGCCCGGAAAAGGTGCTCAGTTTCATAATACCGGAAGCCGTAGTTAAGCATCTTCTGTACTTCCTGGGCCCGCGACTCAGAGCTGTTCGTACCCATGACCACCGCAATGAGCCGGGTGTCGTCTCGCTTGGCCGACGCCACCAGACAGTAACCCGCTTCCTCTGTGTGCCCGGTCTTGAGGCCGTCGACACTGTCGTCACGCCAAAGAAGGCTGTTACGGTTGGGCTGGCGGATATTGTTGTAGGTGAAATGCTTGATCGCATACAACGGATAGTTTTCAGGGTAGTTCTGAATGATTGCCCTGGCCAGAAGTGCCAGGTCATAGGCCGTGGAGTAGTGGTCCGGTGAGGGCAGTCCGGTTGAATTCTCAAAATGGGTATTCTTCATCCCCAACAGCTGCGCCTGCTGATTCATGATGTCCGCGAACGCACGCTCACTGCCTGCCACATATTCCGCCAGCGCGACAGAAGCGTCGTTTCCAGACTGGATTATCACACCTTTGAGCAGGTCTTCCACCGATACCTTTGTGCCTTCGCGAACAAAGGTTCTGGAACCACCGGTCTGCCATGCATTGACACTGATGGGCACCATGTCAGTCATGGCCAGCCGCCCCTCATCCAGCTCTCGCTCAACAATGTAGGCGGTCATCATCTTGGTCAGGCTCGCTGGGGGCAAACGCTCATGGCTGTTATGTTCCATGATCACCCGCCCACTTGCAGGATCCATCAGTATCCAGGAGCTCCCGGCAATCTGGGGCGGTGACGGTATCAGCACGGACTGGGCCACTGCCGGTGCGCTAAAGGCTGTCAATAACGTCAACAGCAAAAGGAGGGCAAACAAGGGTCGTGACTGGTTAAAGCGTTTCTCGAAAGGTTTCATGGAAGCCTTCATTCGTCGTCAGAGAGTGTATTTGGTTTTGACTATGGGAAGAGGCGGCCAGGCCTCGTGTATCAGTGCGAATCCGTCAGCACGATCGAGTCAAGGAAACCACGGGATTCAAGCCGCTCCTGGGCATATCGTGCATCCGCTTCGGTCCGGAAGGGGCCAACCTGAACGCGGTGAAACTCACCGCCTTGTGTCGTGATGGATCGCACCCGGACTGGGTTGTCGTGATACCCGCGCACTTGCGCCATGAGCGCCTCGGCCGGATGCCGTTGGCTGAAGGCCCCCAGTTGGACAAACAGGCTTTCCCGCTGTCGGTCACCGCTGGTGGCATTGCCCCCGGTTACAGCCTCATTGCCAGCGACACCGCCATCCGAGGCGGCCGGATTAAAACGCTCACCGGCAAGGTACATCGTGCCATCAGGGCGAACCGTGATAGCTGCCACTTCAACCCGGGCTGTGCCTCTGGACTGGAAACCCAGCTTTTTTGCCGCAGCATAGGACAGATCAATAAGCCGATCGCCATGGAAAGGTCCGCGATCATTCACCCGAACAATCACCGAGCGTCCGTTATCCAGATTGGTCACCCGGGCGTAGCTCGGTATCCTCAGCGACTTGTGGGCTGCTGACATCTTGTACATGTCATAGATCTCGCCATTCGAGGTTTTGTGCCCGTGGAATTTTTCGCCATACCAGCTGGCCGTACCCCGCTCGACATAGCCCTGGTTGCTCGCCATTACGCGATACGATTGACCCCACACCTGGTAGGTCGGCATGTTGCCGGCACGCGTGGGCTTTTCATAGCGGGGCGTGGCATTTTCCAGCTCTGCGACGTCAATGGATGTTGCCGGTGCACGATCCTGCTTGATGCTGTATCGGGATGAGTGATCCGATGGCGAGGGTGAACTGGCACACCCAGCCAGAATGGCCAGCGATGCCATTGAGGTTAACCATTTTAAAACCGTCAATATCATTATCTGTTTACGCCCTGCCGTTTGGCTGAAGCTGAATTCGACCGCGAGTATTTTAAAGGGTTCCTGTGCTGTTCCACCATTAACAGGCGGCCATCATTCCGTTTGTCACGCCGATATCATCCGCCGATGGGTATGAATTGACATCAACACCCCGAACGCTGCCATCAGGGTAACCGCACTGGTTCCCCCGTAACTGATCAGCGGCAGCGGCACGCCGACCACCGGCAGTAAACCACTGACCATGCCAACGTTCACAAACACGTAGATAAAAAACGTCATGGTCAGGGCGCCCGCCACCAGGCGTGAAAAAGAGTCCTGGGCACACGCCGCAATATAGAGGCACCGCAGAATAATCAGCAGGTAAAGGCCCAGCAACAGGAGCATCCCGATGAACCCGAACTCCTCTGCCAGCACTGCTACGATAAAGTCTGTATGGCTCTCCGGCAGGAATTCCAGATGCGACTGTGTACCTTGCAGCCAGCCCTTGCCATCCAGGCCGCCAGAACCAATCGCGGTTTTGGACTGAATGATGTTCCAGCCAGCACCCAGGGGGTCGCTCTGTGGGTCGAGAAGCGTGAGTACACGCTGTTTCTGGTAGTCTCGCATCACAAACAACCACATCAGCGGCGCGGAAACACCAGCCAGAGCAACAAACGCTGTAATCAGTTTCCAACTGATGCCTGCAAAAAACACAACAAACAGCCCCGCCATGCCAACCAGCAACGAGGTACCCAGGTCTGGCTGCTCGATGATCAGGGCCATGGGCACCAGCACAATCGCAAGCCCCACCAGCACCCGGCCGAATGTGGGCGGAAGAAAATAACGGGAGAGATACCAGGCGGCCATCATCGGCACCACCAGTTTCATCAGTTCCGATGGCTGAAATTGCGGCAAGCCTGGAAGGTCAAGCCAGCGCTGAGCGCCTTTGGCGCCAACCCCCACCAAAAGCACGGCCACCAGCGCAGCAAGACCCGCCGCATATAACCAGGGCGCCCAACGGCGAAAGACTGCTGGATCGAACTGGGCGAACACCAGCATGACCGCGAACGCGATCACTAGCCGTATTGCCTGAGCCTTGACCACGTCAAGGTTACGATCGGCGCCGCTGTACAGCACGAAAAGGCCGGGAATCACCAGCAAAAACAGTAGTAGCAGGAGCACAGGGTCAATATGCAAAACCGACCAGAGACGCTTCTGGCGTCCAAACCCCTCTGTGCCTGATGTGCCCAGAATCCCTTTCATACCCATCAGCGAACCTGCGCCTGTTCCGAATTTCCGACAAGTACGCCTGCATCGACTGCCGGCAACTCTTCCAGCCAGGCATCAAACATCGCCCGGGCAACCGGTGCTGCGGTGCTACTGCCACTGCCGCCATTTTCGACAATAACAGCCACCACAATTTCCGGATCGTCGGCAGGCGCGAAGCCGACAAACAAAGCATGATCGCGAAGGCGCTCCCGAATCTCCTCCGCGTTATACTCCTCGCCCTCCAGGCTGAAAACCTGGGCGGTGCCCGTCTTGCCCGCCATCCGATAACTCGCACCTTCCGCTGCGCGACGGGCGGTACCCTTGGGGCCGTGCATGACAGCCTCCATGGCATCCACCACATACTCCCAGTCGTCTGGATTTTTCAGTATCAATGGCTCGTGGTATTCACTGGGCAAAGCCTCTTTGACGTCTCCGTCACCGCGTATATCTTTCAGGAGTCGAGGCTCCACCCAGGCCCCACGATTGGCTATCAATGCAGTGGCCGTAGCCATCTGCAAGGGCGTGGCCAGAAAGAAACCCTGACCAATGCCCATGTTCACTGAGTCCCCGGGGTACCATGGCTGGTTTCGTTCGGCCCGTTTCCATTCCCTGGACGGCAGCAATCCCTCCTGGGCACCCGAAACATCCAGCGCTGCATCCTCACCAAAACCGAACGCAGACAAGTACTGGTACATCACGTCCACGCCCATTTCGGAGGCAATTTCGTAAAAATAGATATCGCAGGATTCTGCCACGGCATCCATCAGATCCACCCAACCGTGCCCGCCACGTTTCCAGTCACGCCAGACCCGCCCCCCCTCATTGAGGCGGAAAATGCCTGGATCCCAGATGGTTTCGTCACGGGTAGTTGCACCAGAATCGAGCGCGGCAATCGCCAGCATCGGTTTTACGATGGAACCCGGGGGATACTGGCCCCGAAGGGCCCGATTGAACAGGGGTTTATCGAGATCAGTAATCAGATCCTGATAATCTGGGACGCTGATCCCCGTGACGAATTTGTTGGCATCAAATCCGGGCACGCTGGCCAGCGCGAGAATGCCGCCTGTTGCCGGTTCAATGGCGATAATGGCGCCCCGGCGGCCATCAAGCAGTTCATGGGCTTTGCGCTGCATGCGCAGGTCAAGATGCAGTTGCAGGTCTTCTCCCGGGATCGGATTTTCCCGCTCAAGCACACGAAGCACGCGACCGCGGGCGTTGATCTCCACGTGCTGGTAGCCTACCTGGCCGTGAAGTATCTGTTCGTAAAAGCGCTCAATACCGGACTTGCCGATGTAGTTCGTGCCGTCGTAATTGACGGGATCGATCCGTTGCAACTCTTCCTGATTAATGCGCCCGACGAAGCCCAGGACGTGAGCAGTCAGTTCGGCATGGGGGTAATAGCGGACCAGTTCGGCCTTCACCTCTACGCCGGGAAACAGGTGACGATTGACCGCCATGGTCGCAATGTCCTGTTCGGACAGATCAAAACTGAGCGGAATTTCTTCGAACGGTCGGCGGCGCTCCGTCAACCGGCGCTCAAAACGCTCCAGCTCATTCTCAGGGATGTCCAGTATTCTCTGGAGATCCGCCAGAGTCTGATCCATGTTCTCTACGCGCTCCGGCACAACCATAAGACTGAAGACCGGGCGATTCTCCGCCAACAGCACATTATTGCGGTCATAGACCAGACCCCGCGGTGGTGGAATCGACTGCACCTGCACCCGGTTCTTTTCAGAGATAGTGGAGTAGGTTTCATGCTCCACCACCTGCAACTGGTACATCCGTGCTACCAGCCCACTGAGCATGACCACCACGAATATCAGCATGACCAGCGCGCGGCGCTGGAACAGGCGGCGTTCGGCGGCGGTATCCTTGAATTCACCCCAAGCCATCGATCTTTCCCTAGGCCCGGTGATAGGGATGGTTGCGGGTGATCGACCAGGCCCGGTACAGCTGTTCCGCCAGCACAATCCGCACGAGCGGGTGCGGCAGGGTCAGGGGCGACAACGACCATTGCTGATCCGCCCGCTGGCGACAGCGCCCGGACAGTCCATCCGGTCCGCCCACCAGGAAGCAGACGTCGTCGCCGGTCTGCTGCCAGTTTTCCAGCTGGCTGGCGAGGGTTTGGGTACTCCAGGGTTTACCGTTCACTTCCAGAGCGACCACCCGGTCGCGGGGGCCCACCGCTGAGAGGATGGCATCGGCTTCACGATCCACCAGCCGGGGAATGTCCGGATTCTTGCCCCGGTGAGCCAGGGCAATCTCAGTCAGTTCAAGGGGCAGTTCGGGGGGCATTCTGCGTGCGTACTCGTGATACCCGGCACCGACCCAGTCGGGCATTTTCTGCCCTACACAGATCAGACGCAGGCGCATGGTTACTCTCTGCCTGCCGCGCCGACATCCGGCGCGTCTCGCCAGAAACGCTCCAGATCGTAGAATTCCCGTGTGGCCGGCATCATTACGTGGACCACCACATCACCCAGATCGACAAGAATCCAGTCGCTCGCGGCCTCACCCTCAACATTACCGGCGCGGACGCCCTGGTCGCGGGCGTCGGAAACCACGGAATCGGCGAGGGATTTGACGTGACGGTTGGAAGTGCCGGATGCCAGTACCATGAAGTCGGTAACACTGGTGCGATCACGAACATCGATCACACTGATGTCGTGTGCTTTAACGTCTTCGAGTGCGTTAATGACCAGATCTTTCAGTTGCTCTGCCTGCATAATGACCCTGTAAAGCGGGCGCTGACCGGTGTGGCCGCCCGACTGGTGAGATTCTGCCGCGATTGTAGCACTAAAATCCGGCGTCAGGGCAGGCGCCGTAGAGCCCAAGGGCGCGTATCCGGGCCCAGACCCTGTCCGGCGTCAGATAGCGCGGCGAACGACCGGCCTGGATGCGCGCCCGGATGCCGGTTGCCGATATGTCCAACAGCGGCGCATCCAGAACATGGATGCGCCCCGCCGGACGCTGTGAGAATGCCTCGGGAGAGTCAACCTGCCGGGCCTGGATCAGCCGCGCGACCTCGCTCCCAGGGGGCAACGGCGCACCGGGGCGGTTAACCACAAGAATATGGGCAAGGTCTGGAATGGCCTGCCACTCCCGCCAGCGGTCGACGGCAGCGAAGGCGTCAGTGCCCACCACCATCACCAGCGGCTCGTCAGCGCCCAGCTCCGCGCGCAACTGGCGGAGGGTGTCTGCTGTGTAGGAGGCGCCTTCGCGGCGCAGCTCCCGGTCGTCCACCCCGAGACCCGGCTCGCCCTCAATCGCCAGGCGAATCAGCTCAAGGCGCTGTTCAGAGCTGGCACCGGTCGCACCTCGGTGGGGCGGAATATGACAGGGCACCAGGTCAAGCCGGCGCACTGACAGGGCATCCATGACCTCCAGCGCCAGGCGCAGATGACCATGATGAATTGGATCGAAAGTGCCGCCGTAAATGACGTGCATGGCATCAGGCCCGGATGTGGCCGTCGCCGAATACCACGTATTTCTGGGACGTCAGTCCCTCCAGCCCCACCGGCCCACGGGCGTGGATCTTGTCGGTGGAAATGCCGATCTCCGCCCCCAGGCCGTACTCGAAGCCGTCGGCAAACCGGGTCGAGGCGTTCACCATCACGGAGCTGGAGTCGACCTCGGTCAGGAACCGGCGGGCCCGGCTGTAATTCTCGGTGACGATGCAGTCGGTGTGCTGGGAGCTGTATCGGGTGATGTGATCAATGGCCGCGTCCAGGCCGTCCACCACACGTACCGCCAGGACTGGGGCGAGGTATTCCGCGTGCCAGTCGTCTTCAGTGGCTTGTGCCATATTGCTGACAATGGCTCGACTGCGGTCACAACCGCGCAGTTCGACACCTTTGTCCCGAAAGGCATCGGCAAATAGAGGCAGCATGTCGTCGGCAATATCGGCATCCACCAGCAGGGTTTCCATAGTGTTGCAAGTGCCATAGCGGTGGGTCTTGGCATTGATCGCCACCTTCAACGCCTTTTCCGGATCGGCGTGGCTGTCAATGTACACGTGGCACACACCATCCAGGTGTTTGATCACCGGCACCCGGGCGTCGCGGCTGATGCGTTCGATCAGTCCCTTGCCGCCCCGGGGTACGATCACATCCACGTACTGGGGCATGGTGATCAACTCGCCAACGGCGGCGCGATCCGTGGTGCGAACCACCTGTACCGCGGTTTCCGGCAGCCCGGCCCGGGCCAGGCCCTGCGCCAGACAGGCGGCGATGGCCTGGTTGGAATGGATCGCCTCCGAGCCGCCGCGTAGAATGGTGGCGTTGCCGGATTTCAGGCACAGGCTGGCCGCCTCCACCGTGACGTTGGGACGGGACTCGTAAATGATCCCGATAACGCCAAGGGGTACGCGCATCTTGCCCACCTGAATACCGGACGGCCGATAGGTCATGTCGGTGATGGCGCCCACCGGGTCGGGCAGGCTGGCAACCTGGCGCAGGCCTTCAATCATGGAGTCAATGCGGGCCGGGGTCAGCTCCAGCCGGTCCAGCATCGCGGCGTCAAGGCCGTTGGCGCGGCCAGCGTCGAGGTCCTTGAGGTTAGCCTCCGCCAGTTCCGCCCGGGCGTTGTCCAGCGCCGCCGCCGTTGCCAGCAGCGCCTGATTGCGAACCGCCGTGGCCGAACGGGCCACCTCACGGGCGGCGGCTCGTGCCTGCTGCCCTACGTCTGCCATATAGGCTGCAACGTCCATCATTTCACCTTTTCCTGCCAACTGTTTGCCAAACCGGCCCGATACTTTACCTTTCCCGTTTCAAGTCCGCACCCCAAACGACTATTATACCGCTGCACAGCTTTTGATATTCAATGGATGCGCCATCCAAGGACCGACACCATGCGCCAGACGGCCAAACCTTTTTTGTCGGGCAAACTCTGCCGGGCGGGCCTGATCTCCCTGTTGATTGTAAGCGCCCTCTGCCTGTTTATGGGGCAGCCGCTGGCTGCCATCGCAGCGGCATCCGCCGGCGGCCTGTGCCTGGCAGGCAGCCCACTGGGCCAGCATCGCCGCGGTCGTTTCTGGGACTCTCTGCGATACCTGTTCTTTGGCGTGCTGGCGCTGACGCTTCTTGCTGCCGTCTGGTTCGGCCCCTGGGCATTGAGCCACTGGCTGTATGCCCTGCCGCTGATCACTTTTGCCCTGTTGCCGCCAGCGCCGGCCGCGGCCCTGACGGCCGCGCTGGTGCTGAGCGCACTGATCGCGACTCAATGGGCGGTGGTATTGCCAGATCGCCATCAAATGCTCGGCGCCCTGGTATTGACCACCCTGCTGGCGACCCTCCTGGTATTCCTGCGGGAGTACAAATCCCGGCAACTGGCCCCGCTTCGGCGAACCGACGAACTCACCCAGGCTGCCAGCCGGGAATACCTGTCCGCCGATCTGCACAAGGAAATCCAGCGCAGCGAGCGTGAGGGCATTCATATGTCGGTGATCATCATTGGCCTGGATACGCACTTGAGCGCCGCCGCGCCCGATGAAGACATCCGCGCCATCCTGCCGCGAATCGGGCGTTACCTGCACTCACAGCTCCGGGATTTCGACACCTACTACCGGGTGGCCGACCTGCAGTTTCTGGCCATCCTGCCGGGCGTGAACACGGCGGAGGCCTCGCGCACCGCGGAACAACTGCGCCTTGGCCTGCATACCCTGATGCAGGCCTATGGGCTGAGCCTGACTGTCAGCACGGGTGTTGCAGGGCTGAACATTGGCGACGATGCGGACAGCCTGCAACAAAGCGCCGCCAATGCCCTGCGCCGCGCTCAACGACAGGGTGGCAACCGAACCCAGGCCTACAGCAACCCGATTCACGCCGACCTGCCCGCCCACTCGGGCCCCGAGAGCTCACAGCGATGACCGAAACCCGCCTGCGCACCTGGACCCACAGCATCAGTTACGGGCTGTCTGCACTGTTTATCACAGCACTGGCATTCCAGAACCTTCGTTATGGCTTTTACCAGCTGTTCTATCTGGCCGTGACGATGACCACCTTGCTGCTCGCCGGGCTGGTGTACACCATTCTCTGCCGCCGGCAGCAACTGGCCGCCCGGGGGCACCTGATCGTGCTCATCGCCCTGAACAGCGGCCTGGTCACCGCGGTGTTCACCATGGACGCACCGGGCATCAGTCACTGGGCCGCGCCGCTGATCCTGCTTAACCTGCTGATCCTGCCGCTCCGCCTGGGTCTGGCGTTATCGGTTCTGCTGTTGCTCCCGGTGCTGGCTCTGGCCTGGCTGAACACCGGTCCGGCGCCGGCGCTGATCACCAGTGCAGGGCTTGTCACCCTGACCGTGGTGGCAGCGCTGTACGTCTGGCAATACGACCATATGGCCCAGTCTGCCGAGGACCTGGCCATCACCGACCCGATCACCGGCGCCCACAATGCCCGGTTTCTCGATGAGACACTGCAAAAAGAGATCAGCCGGGCCATCGCCACCGGGCACTCCCTGTCGGTCATCAGTCTGAGTATTGATCACGCAACCGAGATTCAGGATCTGCATGGCAAGAATGCCATCCAGTCCCTGATGCAGAAAATCAGCGCCCACCTGTTTGAAGTGATACGCGCTGGCGACTCGCTTTACAGCGTGCGGGAGCGAGAGTTCTTCCTGATTCTGCCCTTCACTCCGGAGGACGGTGTGAGGGTGATTGCTGAACGCATTCGCAGAGCCATCTGCGAGCGTCACTGGCCCGCCATCGGCACGGTGTCGGTCAGCCTGGGTTGCACCACGCGCGGCAACGCAGACACCAACACTCAGTCCCTGCGAGCGCGGGCCGAAAAGGCGATGACCGAGGCACGGCAACGGGGTGCCGATGTGGCCTGGTACATTCCCGGTGAACCCATTCAGGCATGAACAACCCGTGGATTGATCAGGCCACCGCCTGGGCGGCGGGGCATCCGGATTGGATCGCGCTGGCGCTGTTTGCCACCGCGCTGCTGGAGTCAGTGGCGATTGCTGGCGTGTTCATTCCCGGCGTTGCCTTCCTGTTTGCTTTTGCTGCCCTTGCCGGCCAGGCCGGTCTGCCGCTCGCCGAGATACTGACTCTGGCTGCCCTGGGCGCGGCCATCGGCGACATCAGCAGCTTTACCATCGGCCGCGTGCTGTCGGGTCGCCTGCTGTCAGTCTGGCCGTTCAGCCGGTATCCGGGGATGATCGCCAAGGGCGAAGTGTTCTTTGCCACCCACGGCGGCAAAAGCGTGATCATCGGACGATTCATCGGGCCCATCCGCCCGGTACTCCCTCTGGTGGCCGGCGCACTGCACATGCCACCCACGCGGTTCATCGGCTTCAGCCTGCTGTCGGTGTTCCCCTGGGCGCTGCTGTACATTATGCCCGGCTATCTGGTTGGCTCAGCCCTGGCCGAGGACCTCAGCCTGCCCCGGCACTTCTACCCGACCCTGGCGACCGGTGCCATCCTGCTGGCAGCCGCTTATTATGTGGTGCTCGGCATGCGCCTGGGGCTGGCGCCCGAAGGCCAGGTGTACCACTGGATCGAGAAGCGCATGGCGGCTTATGACCGTAGCCACCGGTTCTGGCGGCTGTTCACCAACGAGCGCCCGGCAAGTCAGGGAGAATTCCCGCTCGCCTCCATTGCATTGAGCCTGCTGTCACTTGCTGCGTTTCTGGTGCTCCTGGCGCTGGTTACCGTCAGCGCAGAGCTGGAGCAATGGAACCAGTCAGTGCAGGCGTGGTTCCAGATGGTGCGTCACCCGGTGATGGACCCGGCGATGATCCTCATCACCAAACTGGCGGACCCACCCGTGCTGGCCGCCGCCACGGCGTTGGCCATAGTGGCACTGGGTTTTCGGGGGTATTATGCAGCAGCCATGCACATTGCCATGGCCATGCTGCTTACCGCCGTCACAGTGACCGCTTTAAAAGCAGGCATTGGCATCGAACGACCCGTTCTGGTCGCCCGCCCGCCAAGCTCAGGTGCTTTTCCCAGTGGTCACACGGCGGGCATCACCACCCTCGTCACCTTACTGGCAAGCTTTGTCGCTGGTGAATATCGCCAGCACCGGCGCTGGCAATCTTATGTACTGCTGTCCCTGCCGATTATTCCGGTCGCCCTGAGCCGGCTCTATCTTGGCGTCCACTGGCTGACAGACGTGATGGGCGGGATATTGGTGGGCCTGGCGATAACCGGTGCCACAAGGGCCAGCTTCAGTCGCTTTGACCGGGTGCCGTTGAGCATGGATGCACTGTCATGGATGGCAGTGGTGGCCTGGTTGGCCTGGACGTTCGGGTACCTTCATCTGACTTGGGGCGCCAGCGTGATGCGCTACACCCTGCTGCATTGACTCTTACTGCATAGAGCCGGGACTGCTTCAGGCGCCCTGTTCGAGTGCTTCCAGAAGATCCTGCAACCTGTCCAGGCGTTCCAGTGGGTCCTGCAGCTCTGCCAGCCGCTGCTTTTCCTGCTTGTCCAGTGGCAACAATTCGGTCAGCCGCCAACCAACGTGCCGGGCATCCTCGTAGTCCACCTGCATGCCCAGATCACGGATCACCGGGTGCCTGAACAGGGCTTTGAGCACCGATGGCAATTCCTGGTAACGATCCGGCATGTCACTCTCGGCCTCGTCCAGCAGGCACTCCACGTCGCCCACATTGAGGCCATCGTCCTGCTGCCAGCTGCGCACCACGGAGACCTTGCGGTCTCCTTCAACCGTGATACCCAAAAGGCCGTTCTCCAACTGCTGGAAATCGATGATGCGCACGTAGGTGCCGATGTCATAAAACGCGGCCCTGTGGGCGGTTTCAAGACCATCGCGCAACAGCACCACCACGAACCCCCGGTCCTCTTTCAGACACTGGGTCAGCATATCGATGTAGCGCGGCTCGAACAGCTGCAGGGGAATCCTGCCCCTGGGCAGGACGATGGAATTCAGCGGGAACAAAGGTACATTCATAAGGGTGTCGTTCACTGCCAGGCAGACTCCGGTCTCGGGCGCGGGTTATCGAATGGACAGGAGTTTCTGCACTTCATCGACGCGCACTCGGGCTTCACTCAGTAATTGCAGGCTACGGGAAGCGTTCAGCTCAAGCTCCCCCAACCGTCGCCACGCAGGCACCTGATCAAAGGACGGCAGCCCTTCATTCTGGTGAGAACCGATCATCGAATGCAATTGGGCAACGACTACCACATCGACAATCTGTGGATCCGCCTCCCGGCTTTCGTAGGACCAGTTCTCGGCATGCCGGGCCGCCTCGACAAACGCCGGCGGGAACGACCAGCTCTCCAGAACGGCGCAGCCCACATCGGCCCGCAGTTCAGAAATTGCGTGCTGCAGGTTGCGCTCGTCCGCAAACAGCTTTACGTGGTGCTCTGCCTGAACCAGCACCGGCACCACACCGATGTCGTGCAGCAATCCCGCCAGCAGGGCTTCTTCCGGGTCCAGCCGGGTGGCCTGATCCGCCAGCACCCAGCACAGGGCGGCCACTTCCCGGGAATGCCGCCACAGTTGTTCCATGGCCGCCTGCAGGGCCGGGCGCTGGGTTTTGAACACTTCGCGCATGGCAAACACGGTCACCAACTGACGGGTGGTACGCATCCCCAACCGGACCACCGCTTCGCGCACGTTGCGCACGTCACTGAACCCCCGGTACAGCGGGCTGTTGCACGACCGCACCAGCTTCGCCGCCATCGATGGGTCAGCTGACACGGCACTGGCTACCTCAGCGGCGGTGGTGTCTTCGCGGTCCACCAGACGACGAACCTTCCAGGCCACATCCGGAATACTCGGCAGCTTGACCTGGTTGCTGCGAAGCTCGGCGTAGAACTCCATCAGCAGGCGGTGCTCTTCACTTTCATGGGCAGTCTCATGACCGCTGTCATGGCCGGTATCCATCTCCATCTGGGTAATGGGGGCTGATTTCAGCATCTGGTTAAGCACGTCCTGCGCCACCACAAGAAACTCGCAGGGCTTCACCGCAATCACGTCATACATTCGCGGCTGCAGGCGGGCGATGGGGTTCAGGGCCTTGTCGGTCCCGGCCTCGATGACGGTTTTCCGACCGTCCGGCGATTCCAGTTCCACCTTGCCGGCAACCAGGAAAAAATCCAGTCCGTCACGCACGCCCCGCTCAATCACCCGCTGGCCTGGGCCATGGGTGCGGCGCTCGGCACGACTGGCCAACAGCACTAACTGATCATCGGTCAGGCGCGCAAGTGGCTGGAACAGTTTAAGGCGACGCAAAGGCAGGCTGTCCTGACCTCCCATAGCTGGACTCCCTTGAAATCCGATCCCGAAAAACTCAGGGTTATTGTTAAGCATTGTAAACACAGGCCGATGAAACAGCCACGCGACACACGTCGAATCTGTTATTCTCTGGTTCTAAGATTTCAGTTTGCATTCACACGGACATCGAGAGAGAGCAGCGCACCATGCCCCAGTATCGTTCCCACACTTCTACCGCCGGCCGCAACATGGCGGGCGCCCGGGCCCTCTGGCGTGCCACGGGCATGAAAAACGACGACTTCGGCAAGCCAATCATTGCCGTCGCAAACTCCTTCACCCAGTTTGTCCCCGGCCACGTTCATCTGAAGGATCTGGGGCAGTTGGTCTGCCGTGAAATTGAAGCCGCCGGTGGCGTTGCCAAAGAGTTCAACACCATCGCGGTGGACGACGGCATCGCCATGGGCCACGACGGCATGCTCTATTCCCTGCCGTCCCGGGAGATCATCGCCGACTCTGTCGAGTACATGGCCAACGCCCACTGCGCCGACGCTCTGGTGTGTATTTCCAACTGCGACAAGATCACCCCGGGCATGCTGATGGCCGCCATGCGGCTGAACATCCCCACGGTATTTGTCTCCGGCGGTCCAATGGAGGCTGGCAAAACCAAGTTGTCCGAACACAAGCTGGACCTGGTGGATGCGATGGTGATCGCCGCCGACCCGACGGCCACTGATGAAATGGTCGAAGAATACGAGCGCAGCGCCTGCCCCACCTGCGGTTCCTGCTCCGGCATGTTCACCGCCAACTCCATGAACTGCCTGACCGAAGCCATCGGCCTGGCGTTGCCCGGCAACGGCTCCATGCTGGCCACCCACGCGGATCGTGAGCAACTATTCCTTTGGGCTGGTCGCCAGATTGTGGAGAACGCCAAGCGCTATTACGAGGGCAACGACGCCAGCGTACTGCCCCGCAGCATCGCCTCATTCGAATCCTTCCAGAATGCCATGACACTGGACATCGCCATGGGCGGGTCCACCAACACCATCCTGCACCTGCTGGCGGCAGCCCAGGAAGGCGGCGTAAATTTCACCATGGCCGATATTGACCGGTTGTCGCGGTACGTGCCCCAGCTGTCGAAGGTGGCACCGAACTCGCCCAAGTACCATATGGAAGACGTGCACCGGGCCGGCGGTATCATGGGCATTCTGGGTGAGCTGGAGCGTGGCGGGCTGATCAACACCGACCTGCCCACCGTTCACAGCAAAACCATGAAAGAAGCGCTGGCCACCTGGGACATCATGCGCTCGCCGTCACCGGAGGTTGTGGAGTTCTACAAAGCCGGGCCGGCAGGCATTCCCACCCAGACCGCATTCAGCCAGAGCACCCGCTGGCCGAGCCTGGACGGCGACCGGGAAAACGGCTGCATTCGTTCCGTTGAGCACGCATATTCGTCCGAGGGCGGCCTGGCGGTTCTATACGGCAACATCGCCGTGGACGGCTGCGTGGTGAAAACCGCCGGCGTGGATGAGAGCATCTTCGTGTTTGAAGGCAAAGCGCGGGTGTTCGAAAGCCAGGACTCGGCCGTTGCTGGCATCCTCGGTGACGAGGTGAAAGCCGGCGATGTGGTCATCATTCGCTACGAAGGGCCCAAGGGTGGCCCGGGCATGCAGGAAATGCTCTACCCCACCAGCTACCTGAAATCCAAGGGGCTGGGCAAGGAATGTGCGCTACTGACCGACGGGCGTTTCTCCGGCGGCACTTCCGGGTTGTCCATCGGCCACGCCTCACCGGAAGCGGCCGCTGGCGGCGCCATTGGTCTGATCGAGACCGGTGACACCATTCTGATCGACATTCCCAACCGCAGTATCAACGTACAGTTGAGCAACGACGAACTGGAACGTCGCCGCAAGGCCCGCGATGCCGAAGGCTGGAAGCCGGAGCTGGCCCGGGACCGTAAGGTCTCTGCTGCCCTGAAAGCCTATGCGCTGCTGGCCACCAGCGCCGACAAGGGTGCGGTGCGGGATCTCTCCAAACTGGATTGACCGGCCACTGGAAAACCGCAGGCACAAAAAAGCCCGTTCACGTGACGGGCTTTTTTGTGGTCAACCGGCCAGCGCTCACCAGAGCGACCAGCCGCCGTCTTCGCTTTCTTCGATTGCATCTTGCTGGCGGTTCTGTGCCGACTCGGCCGCCTCGCTCTCGGGCTTAGCCTGTGGCGGCTGAGCTGCGCTCTGTACCTGCCCGGTGCTGGCAACGGCCTGCTGCACAGTGATCAGGCCCAGCGCCTGTTCGGTCGCTTCATTCAGCGTGCCGCTGGCCTCAAGCCCCTGATCCTGCTGAAACTGAGCAAGCGCTTCACGGGTGGCGTCGTCCATAGTGGCGTTCACATTGGTGATCTCATAGCCCGCGCCATAAAGCGCATGCTTCAGGGCAACGATCTCGTTGTTGGCCTGAGCCTGAGCAGCGGTGCCCATCAGGGTTGCCGCCCCCATGGCCAGGGAAAATTGGCGCATCCGTCGGGTGAGTGTTGTCATGGAGCTCTCCTAAACTGCCGATGCCTTGCTGACATCCTGTATGTTATTGCTGATGGCCTTGATAACGTCGCCGGCCACGACACAAACCATACCATACTTTAGTCGGATGTGGAGGCCGAAGACTCGCCAAACTCACGGATGAAAATGCCCCAGAAAGCCATGAACAAGGCGGCCACCAGCGGCCCCATGACAAACCCGTTGATGCCGAACATGGCGATACCGCCCAGCGTGGACAACAACACCAGATAATCCGGCATTTTGGTGTCTCGCCCCACCAAAAGCGGGCGCAGCAGGTTGTCCGCGAGCCCGATGACGGTGACCCCGTAGGCCGTCAGCACGCCGGCAGACACCAGCTCACCGACCGCGGCCAGATAGATCGCGACGGGCACCCAGACAATGGCCGCACCGACTGCCGGCAGCAGCGACACAATGGCCATCACCACGCCCCAGAGTAACGCACCGTTGATATCGAGAATCCAGAAAATGAGGCCCCCCAGCGCGCCCTGAATAATGGCAATCAGCAGGTTGCCCTTGACCGTTGCCCGGGTCACCTCGGCAAACTTGGCGAACAGCAGGCGCTCACGCGCATCACCGAGCGGCAGCGCCTTGATCATCAGTTCAACCAGTTTCTGCCCGTCCCGGATCAGGAAAAACGCCACGTAAACCATCAACGCGAGGCCAAGGAAAAACTGGAAGGTGTTCTGTCCGATTCCCAGCGCCTTGCTGGCCAGAAACTGACTACCGCCCAGGAACGCACTGACGACCCGATCACGGACCTCCGCAAAATCCATGCCGAACTGCGCCAGGAAGGCCTCAATCGCCGGAAACGATCGGTTGATCTGATCAATGTATTCGGCGGGCCGGATGTCCCCCGCCTGTATCTGCTGATACAGGCCAACACCTTCGGCAATCAGCGCAGCCCCGAGCACCAGCACCGGAATCACCACAATCACCATGCAGACCACCAGCGTGATCAGGGCATTGATGTTCGGGCGTCGCCCCAGCCGCCGTGCCAGGAACTGATTGACCGGATAGAAGATCAGAGCAATAGCCACGGCCCAGAAAATCGGGCCAAA
>DASSWD010000194.1:0-12639 GCA_035705335.1 Marinobacter sp.
TATGTTTGGACCTGCTATGCCGTGTTCGCCGTATTCATGGCTGGTGTGATGGTAATGTCCGTGCGCGCAAACCGCAGAGTGAAAGCCGACATTGCCCGTTACCACCGGCGCCAGCAGGATGGCGTATCGTCCATGCCCACGGCATCGGCGGACTTTGCCCGAGTAGAGGTTTCCCAGGACTGAACCACAGGTACATCATGCACCCGATCCGAAGAAAGCGTTTGACCATTGTGCTGTTTTTGTTGGCCGGCCTTGGCACGGCAGTGGGACTGACCACGTATGCCCTCCGGCAAAACATCAATCTGTTTTACGATCCGTCCCAGATTGCGGCGGGAGAAGCGCCCGTGGACGTGCGCATCCGGGCCGGTGGCATGGTAGAGGAGGGCAGCGTTCAGCGCGACCCCGACTCACTCAAGGTACGCTTCCGGGTAACCGATTTTTCCTCCACCATTCCGGTGGTTTACGACGGTATCCTGCCGGATTTGTTCGCCGAGGGGCAGGGCGTGGTGGCCATGGGCCGGTTAACGCCCGAGGGTAACTTCGTGGCAGATCAGATACTGGCCAAACATGATGAGAACTACATGTCACCGGAAGTTGCTGAGGCCCTGGAGAAGGCCTCACGGGGGCAGCACAAGGCGGTGGATGCTGAAGCAGCGGCGCAGACGACCGCTTACTGATTACTCTTCTTCCGACCTTGGAGACCATTGATGTATCCGGAACTCGGACAACTTGCATTGATCCTGGCGCTGTTACTGGCAGTGCTGCTTTCTGTTGTGCCGCTGGCCGGCTCCCTCACCGGCCGTGACAGCCTTCAGGCCTTTGCCCGGCCCCTTTCCTCGGGTATGTTTGTATTTACTGCCCTGGCCTTTGCCATTCTGACTCACGCCTTTCTGGTGGACGACTTCTCGGTGGCTTATGTCGCCAATAACAGCAACAGCATGCTGCCCTGGTACTTCAAGTTCAGCGCAGTCTGGGGCGGTCATGAAGGCTCGCTGCTGCTGTGGATCCTGATGCTGGCGGGCTGGACCCTGGCGGTGGCCATCTTCAGCCGAAACCTGCCCCCGGAGATGATTTCCCAGGTGCTGTCGGTGCTCGGGATGATCTGCGTGGCCTTCTACCTGTTTATCATCGTCACGTCGAACCCGTTCGACCGGATTCTGCCCAATGTCCCCGCCGACGGAAATGACCTGAACCCACTGCTGCAGGACATCGGGCTGATTATGCACCCACCGATGTTGTATATGGGCTATGTCGGGTTCTCTGTTGCTTTCGCCTTCGCCATTGCCGCACTGATCAATGGCAAGCTGGATGCGGCCTGGGCCCGATGGTCCCGACCTTGGACCACGGTTGCCTGGGCGTTTCTGTCTCTGGGCATTGCCCTGGGAAGCTGGTGGGCCTATTACGAACTGGGTTGGGGCGGCTGGTGGTTCTGGGACCCGGTTGAAAACGCGTCCTTGCTGCCCTGGCTGGCCGGAACGGCACTGATGCACTCACTGGCAGTGACCGAAAAGCGTGGCGTGTTCAAGAGCTGGACCGTGCTGCTGGCCATTACCACCTTCTCTCTGAGTATTCTGGGTGCCTTCCTGGTGCGCTCTGGCGTACTGACGTCGGTTCATGCCTTCGCGTCGGACCCCGAGCGTGGTTCGTTCCTGCTCGGCATTCTGGCGGTCACCGTGATCTCCAGCCTGCTGCTGTATGCCGTGCGGGCGCCGGTGGTTCACGTCCGGGCGCGCTATGGCTCGATGTCCAGGGAAGTGTTCCTGCTGCTCAACAACGTGTTGCTGGTCTCAGCCACCCTGTTGGTTGCGTTGGGCACGCTGTATCCACTGATTCTGGATTACTTCGAAATGGGCAAGCTGTCCATCGGCGAGCCGTTTTTCAACCTGACCTTCAGTCCCCTGGCGGTCGCCACCGGTTTGCTGCTGGGCGCGGGTATTTTCTCCCGCTGGAAGAAAACCGATGGCAGCTGGCTGGGCCGAAAACTGCTCTGGCCACTGGCTGTCAGCCTGCTGCTGACCACCGCAGTGATGCTGGTCTACGGTGCTTTCAAGCCCTGGGCATTTGCCGGTACCTTTGCGGCCGTTTGGGTGAGCATGGCTACCGTCTGGGACCTTTGGGATAAATCCGCTTCTCGCCACGGGCGTCTTCATGGCCTCAGGCGCCAGACCCGCAGCTACTGGGGCATGGTATTCGGCCATCTGGGGATGGCGATGGTCATGGCCGGTGCGACCATCGTGTCGAACTATGGTGTCGAGCGTGACGTGCGCATGCAGCCCGGCGACTCGGCCATGGTGGGCGATTATCAGATTGTCTTCACCGACATCGGCGATCGCCAGGGTCCGAACTTTACTGCGCAGTACGGCAGCTTCGATGTGTTGCTGGACGGCGAGAAAGTGTCGGAACTGCATCCGGAGAAGCGCAATTATCCGGTCGGCATGAGCGTGATGACCGAGGCCGATATCGATGCAGGTCTGTTCCGGGACGTGTTTGTCGCCATCGGTGAGCGCCTGACCAACGACCAATGGGCCATCCGCCTTCAGTACAAACCGCTGGTCCGCTGGCTGTGGCTGGGCTCAATGCTGATGGCCATTGGCGGCTTCCTGGCGATTGCTGACAAACGATACCGCATCCGGGTGGCCGCCCCGTCGACCTCCCGCCAGTCCGTTGGTCCGACTGTGGAGGCAGGCGCATGAAGCGACTGGTGCTTTTTATTCCGTTAGTGATCGTAATGGGGGTCGGGGTATTCCTGGCAGCCGGGATCGGCAAGGATCCCACGGAGTTGGACTCAGCGCTCGTGGGGAAAGCGGTTCCGGAGTTCAGTCTTGAAAACCTTTACGACCCTGAGCGGGTGCACGATGCCTCGCTGTTTGAGGGGCAGGTTTCGTTGCTGAATGTTTGGGGTGAGTGGTGCCCGGCCTGCTGGGACGAGCACGAGTTCCTGATGCAACTGGCCAACGAGGAGAATGTTCGCATCGTTGGCCTGAATTACAAAGACCAGCGTGACAAGGCGTTGTCCTTCCTTGAGCGCCTCGGCAACCCCTACAACGTTGTCCTGTTTGACCCCGGTGGATCGCTCGGCTTTGACCTGGGTGTTTATGGTGCTCCGGAAACCTTTGTGATTGATGACGATGGTACTGTGCTTTACCGTCACGTTGGTGCTGTGAATGACCGGGTCTGGGCTGAGGAACTCGGCCCGATCTACCACCGTGCAAAGGATAACGGATGATGCGTCTGGCATTTGCTTTGCTGATTGGGCTGGTGCTGGGAAGCTCTCTGGCCAGGGGCGAAGTCGCAGCAGTCTATGACTTTGAATCCCGGAAACAGGAAGTCAGATTTCAAGAGCTGATTTCCGAACTTCGTTGTCCGAAATGCCAGAACCAGAATATCGCAGATTCCAACGCACCGATCTCCAAGGATATGCGGGATGAGGTGTACCGCATGATGAAGCAGGGCGCCAGCAACGATGACATTGTCGGAGCTCTGGTGTCCCGCTTTGGCGAGTTCGTTCAGTACAAGCCACCAGTGGATCAACGCACCATTCTGCTGTGGGCTTTCCCTGCAATTGCTGTGGGCGGTGGCATTCTGATCGTTGCCGGCGTGGTGTGGCGTGCCCGCCGCCGCTCCGATGACAAGCTCACCCTCAACGATGAGGACCGTCACCGGGCTGCGCGGATACTGTCCGCCCGGGATGAACCGGCCGACCGTTGACCCCGAACCAAATCCATTTTTGACATGATGACCACCCAATGACTGATACCTTCTGGATTGCCGGGTCTGTAATGATTCTGTGCGCCATGGCGTTCGTGCTCTATCCGGTGTTTTTTCACAAGACCGATGCCCGCCGCAGAGCGGACAGCCGGCAGCAGAACCTGATTGCCTATCGTTCCCGGATGCAGGAACTGGATGAAGAATATCAGGCAGGCGTTCTCGATGAAGACAACTACCGGCAGCTCAGGGACGAACTGGCCGGCACCATGCTTGACGACGTACCTGAGCAGGCCGAGGCCAGCCGCCGCGTGCCCGGACGGCGCAGTGCCATTGTGGTGGCCCTGGCTGGCCTGTTGATCCTGCCGGTGGGCACCTACCTCGGCTATGACCGGTGGGGTGCGATGGCCGAGCTGGAGCAGTACATCGCCATGCAGGAGATGATCACCAGTGGCGCCGGCCAGACCGCGCGGATGGCCGAGCTGGCTGAACAGTTGCGCCAGCGCCTGGAGGCCAGCCCGGACAACGAGGAGGGCTGGGTGGTCCTGGGCCAGACCTACATGCGCCTGGATAATCATGGGGCGGCGGCCAGCGCCTTCCAGCGCCTGGCGGGTGTCACCGACGATGGCTCGAACGCTCAGGCCACGGCGCTTGGCCTTGCTGCTCAGGCGCTGTTCTTTGAAAGCCGGGGGCAATTGACGGACCAGGTACAGGCTGCCATCGATGCCGCGCTCGCTGTTAACCCCGATGAAGTCAACGCGCTTGGGTTGTTGGGTATCTCGGCGTTCAGTCAGCAGCGCTATCGCGACGCCATCGACTACTGGCAGCGCATTGTTGAGGTGGCGCCGAACCACCCGCAGATTGCCTCCATTCAGGGCGGCATTAAAGAGGCCTATAACCGCCTTGGTGAAACACCACCGGAGGCCGCAGAGTCAGGGCCAGTTGGCCCGGGCGTCTCAGTGAGGGTGTCGCTGGATGACGCACTGCAGGATCGGGTGCCGGACGATGCCACTGTGTTTGTGTTTGCCCGGGCTGCCGGTGAGACCGCTGGTGCACCGCTGGCGGTGGTGCGATTGAGGGCCGGCGCGCTGCCAGCCGATATCCGGCTGGATGATCGAAACGCAATGACACCCGAGGCCACCCTGTCTTCCGTTGACAACGTGGTGATCACCGCCCGTGTTACCCGCAGCGGCAACATTAACGCCCAGGCGGGCGACTGGCAGGGGCGCGCCGAAGCCACGGTGACCGCGCCGGGCGGGGAACAGGCGCCGGTTGCACTGGTGATCAATCAGGAATTGACCCAGTGATCGGGATACAGCGGTGGCAGGCTGTCTGAGCCACCTGTCGAACCCTTCAGAGTTTTCACTCTGGCCAGTGCCACCAGCAGCCGCTGGCGATCCCTTTCAGCCACCTCACCGCCCCGTGCAGCAAACAGTGCATGCTGGTAGTTGCTGACGGCGTCGCTGAGGTCGGTGTTACCGGTCATGGCATCCAGATAGCGCAGCGCATCCGGCAGCGACGCCAGATCTGGCTGTTGAAACCGGAGTCGGGCCCAGGGCACCAACAGACCAGTAGCCCCCGGCGAACCGTTGCGAACGTGGTTCTGGAGCTGGTCAAAGATTTGCTGCTCCCCGGCATTATCCGACGCTTGCTCGACGGTCGCAGGCGCAGGAGCCTGGCGCGCTCGCCACCACAGCGCCAGTGTCGCCAGCCAAAGGCCAGACAGCGCCAGGGTGCTCCAGAACCAGAGCGATTTCGTTGCCGGGCTGTCGGGCTCGACCGGACTGGCGTCGGCATTCACCGAGGCTGTGCCAGGCTCCCGATCTTGCTCCGCATCCGGCATAACGATGGCAGAGTCGCCGGTGATCCGGTACTGACGCTCTGGCAGGGTGGCGTACTCCAGGGTGTCGGAGCGGGTATTCCACCAGGGGACCCTGATGGCCGGCAGCGTCACGTTGCCCGCCGTTACCGGCACCAGCACCGTGGTTTGCTGAAGCGTCGAGCGCAGTCCTTCCGGAGTGGCTTCCGTATTGCGCACGGGTTGATCCGGATAAGCACGAATGGCGTCCGGGACCGCCGGAGTGACATCCGGCAAGGCTTCAGCGGGCAGGCCGAGGGCTTCCAGAGTGATCTGCCGGCTCAGGTTGCTGCCGGCTTCAATAGTCGCGCTGGTCGGCAATCCGGTCTCAGCCAGTGTCAACTGCTCAGCCGGCAGCCACGCCTGCCCCTCCGGGTAACGGGCGGGCACCGGTTTAACCAGCACATCGAAGAGCTGCTGTTGGTCTCTCAGAAAACGCAACTGGCCGGAGGCGTCCCGGGCCTGGCCTTCAAAGCGAATGGGCGCGAGGGACAGTTCGCCGGCTTTCTGGGGAAAAATGGCGTAGCGGCGCTCAACCACCCGGTATCGAACGCCGTCCCGATAACGAGAGAATTCCTTCTGCTTACCGAGCGATTCGATGACGGCATCGGGGTGTTCGGGCTCCGACAACTCGCCCCGGATCAGGTTACCGGAAAAGAAAAGCCGTACGGTCAGCACCAGTTGTTCCTGAACGTAGACGGCGGCTTTATCGGCGGACAGTTCGATAAAACTGTCACGGACTCTGGCGCCAGATGCCGATGACGAGCCTTCCTTTACCGTGATGGTGATGGGTTCTGAACGCGATTCCCGGAAGGTCAGTTCCGGGATGGTCAGCTCGCCGGTCCGGGTGGGGGCCAGTTGGTAGGTCCAGGTGATTTCCCCGATCATGTCGTTGTTCAGCGTGCGCACGCTGTAATGCTGATTCTGCGCGAGAATCTCGAAGTCTGGTTCAACCGCCTCTATGTTGGGGGCAGGCATATCAGACAGATCAAAACTGAACAGGTTGCTCAGGTTGATGTCGAGCTTCATGGTGCCCGTCACGGTGACGGTCAGAACCTCGCCTTCATAGACTTCCGTTCGATCTGGCACCACCGTCAGGGTATTGGCAGCGGCCGCCAGGGGTGCGGTGCTGAAGACAAGCGCGCAGAGGCCTGCCAGCAGAGTCATGAGCGTGTTTACCATGGGGTGTCGCCTTCATCCGGAGCTGTCTGACGTTGCTGATACTGTTGCAGAAACTTGCGTTGCAGCAAGCCGCCGGGATCATCAGGAATGCGCCTCAGCCACTGTTCCTGGCCCTGGGTGAGTGGCTGTCCTGACACCGGGGCCGGGGCCTGGGTGCCCTGGCCTTGAGGCGCGGATTCGCCATTGTTGCGGGGGTTGTTGCCGGGCTTGCTGCCAGGGTTCTGTGATTCCGCCTGCTGGTTGCCCTGGGTGTTGCCAGGGTCGGAGCTCTGCGAGGAGCCTGACGGTTGGCTGTCCTGGCCTTGCTGGCCCTGCTGCTGCCCCGGGGAAGCGTCCTGGTTCTGCTCGCCCTGACCGTCCCGATCGGTGCCACTGTTCTGCTGGTTCTGGTTTTGTTCACTGGCGCGGTTCTGATCGTTCTGGCTGGACGACTGATCTTGACCGCCCTGTTGCTGTTGCTCCAGCAGCTCCTGCACCAGATCATGGTTGAAGCGTGCGTCTTCCATCTGTGGATTGTCGGCCAGTGCCTGCTGGTAGGCAGCCAGGGCCTGCTCCAGTTTGCCAGCCTTTGCCAGGGCATTGCCCCGGTTGTAATGACCGATGGCCCCTGGCTGGTCTGCGAACGCCTCTGCTGCGGCTGCAAAGTCGCCCTCACGGTAACGGGCGGCCCCTCGCCAACCAGGTGTCTCCAGCACTCGGGCCGCCTCGGTGGGGTTTTGGTTGATCAACTCCCGGGCGCGCTGGTCTTCCCGCTGCCAGAGCCCGCCCCAGTCCAGTGCCAGAGCAGGCCTGGGGGCCATCGATAGCGGCATCAGCGCCAGCATGACGACCGCAAAAGCACCCCGGCGCCAGCCCAGCCATAACAGGGGCAAGGCCAGCCACAGCAACCAGTAGCCATCATCCTGCCACTGGCTCACGGTTTGGCCGGTATCACTGTCAGCCCATTCGTCTGACGCCTCCGGGGTCAGCGCCAGGCGCCTTATGTCCTGGTCGTCCAGGGTCAGCTCACTGCTTTGCCCGCCGTTGGCGCTGGCCAGTTGCGCCAGTAGGTCGGGTTCGGCGCGGGTGATCACAATCTCGCCATCCTCGCGGATAAACCCCCTTTTGGCGAGGGGAATGGGGCCGCCGTTGGGAGTGCCGACAACCAGCACGTTCAGGGGGTAGGGTGTCGGGGCGAGGGTCTCCCGGATGGGCGCGAAGTACTGTTCGGGCACCGCATCGGTGATCAGAAGAATTCGACCTGGCCCCGGCGCGCCCTGTTTCAGCAGCTCCGTCGCCTGGCGCACCGCCAGATCCGCGCGGTTACCCTGGGCTGGCATGATGGTGGGTTCCAGCGCGTCCAGCATGGCTTCAATGGTGCGCTGATCGTCGGTCAGCGGGGTCACCACATGGGCATCGCCGGAATACACCAGCAGGGCGGTCAGCGCTCCCTTGCGAGCGTCCAGAATGTCACGGATTTTACGCTTCGCCAGCGTCAGGCGGTCGGGCTGAACATCCGTGGCCAGCATGGACAGCGACAGGTCCAGCACGATCACCAGACTGTCGCCGGGCTGTTTGAGCGGTGTGGGGGCTTCGCGCCAGCTTGGCCCGGCCAGTGCCACGGACATGACGATCAGGGTGGCAGCGAGCGGCCACCATGGCATGCGGGCCGATGGCCGATTCGCGATCGCGCCGGGCGAACGGATCAGCGGGCGC
This sequence comes from Marinobacter sp., assembly GCA_035705335.1. Taxonomy (GTDB): domain Bacteria; phylum Pseudomonadota; class Gammaproteobacteria; order Pseudomonadales; family Oleiphilaceae; genus Marinobacter. The sequence goes on from DASSWD010000194.1 coordinate 8,441, forward strand.
AGCAGCGCGGGCGGTATGTAGCGCTGCCATCCCGTGTCGCCGCGCCTCATGCGCTGCTGGAAAACAACGACAACGGGTAGTGCCAGCAGCAACAGCAGCCATAACGGCCGCAGGAAGTGCAGATCAGCCATGGCTCGCTCCCTGCGCCGCAGATGGATGCCGGGCAAAACCGGCCCGAAGGATCATCATGGCCAGCCAGAGCATCACCGCCAGCCCGCCAGGCCAGGCATAAAGCTCGGTGACGGGCCGGTAGAACTGCCCCTCCTGCTCGATGGGCTCAAGCTGATTGATGCTGTCATAGATCATTTCCAGTTCCGGCAGGCTGCGTGCCCGGAAATAGCGGCCGCCGGTTTCCTCTGCCATGTGCCTGAGCAACGCTTCGTCCAGATCCCGGGACGGATTGACCCGCCGGGAACCGAGCAGCCCCCGCTGCACCATGGATTCCGCGCCAATGCCGATGGTATAGAGCCGAACGCCGGCGGCGGCGGCGATTTCAGTGGCTTTTTCCGGTGTCACTTCGCCCGCAGTGTTGGCGCCGTCCGTCAGCAGAATCACTACCCGCTGTCCCGGCGGCCGGTCGAGCAATCGCTTGACCGCAAGCCCAATGGCGTCACCGATGGCGGTTGCCCGACCGGCCATGCCCAGGCCTGCTTCGAACAGCAGAGTCCGCACGGTTTCCCGGTCAAACGTCAGCGGCGCCTGCACGTAGGGTTGTGTGCCGAACAGGATAAGGCCGAGGCGGTCGCCTTCGCGTTGCTCAATAAAATCGTTGAGCACCAGCTTCACCGCCTGGAGTCGATTAATGCTCTGACCCTGCAGGACCATGTCCTGTTCGTCCATGCTGGGTGAAATGTCCACTACCAGCATCAGATCCCGGCCGGTGACCGGCATCTGGATATCTTCACCAACGTGTTGCGGGCGGGCGAGGGCGACAACGAACGCCACCCAGGCCAGCCCCAGTAGCCAGCGTTGCCAGCGCGGCGTTGCATTGCCAGAGCGGCTGACGCCGGGCAGGCCCGATAACCAGTGGCCAACCGGAATCACCGGGGCATCCACCGGCTCGCTTTTGGGCCGGTTACGCCAGCGAAGCAGCAACGGTGCCACTGCCAGCAATAACACCCAGGGGTAGGCCAGTCCGGTCATGCCTGGGCCTCCAGCCAATGCCGGGCAAAGGTCAGCGCGGGTTCGGGATCGGTGGCGCCATCCGGTCGCCAGCTGGCGGTGACCATGGCCTCGACCGTGGCGCGATCGACCGGTTTATCGGCAGGCGCAGTTGCCAGCAGAAATTCAATCCAGCTTGCCCCCGTCAGGGTTTCCGGGTGTTGCTGCGGATAGCGCTGCCGGGCGACCCGTTTCAACAGGGCGTTAAGTGCATCAAACCAGGCGGAGTGGCCGGATGCCATGCCGCCGAGCTGTTTCAGTTCGGCCCGGGCGGCTCGCTTCCAGCGGTTGCGGCGCTGGTGATGAAGCAGCCCTGCCAGCGCAATCACGGCAGCGATCAGCGCCAGCGCTGCCAGCAGCCACCAGCCGGGCGCCGGCGGCCACCAGCCCCCGGTCTCGGGCAGGTGAATATCCCGAAGGCGAGCGAGTGGGTCCTGGCTGTTCATCAGATCCGACCTCCAGGGCCCAGCAGCGTTCTCAGGAGGACCGCACTGGCCTCGGCGGTCATCATCGTGGCAAACGGCACGCCGGCCGTTCTGAAACCCTGGTCCAGTTGCTGTTCATGGGCGTCGACTTTGGCTTTCCAGGCTCGCTGGAAGGCTGCGTTACCGGCGTCAAACCAGATGGGTCCGCCCGACCCCGCCACGGCAAAGCGGCCGCTCGCCGGCAGCGAGCGTTCCAGTGGGTCCTGAATTCGCAGTGCGCTGACCGAGTTGCTGCGCGCCAGCGCACCCAGGAGGCTGGTGGTCTGATCGGTGTAGGTCATGAAATCACTGATCACAAATATCCGGTTGCCGGTGTGGGCGATTCTGCGCGCTTCGGCAAGAGCGCTGTCCAATGTGAAGGTTGCAGGGGTGGCGTCCGGCGGTGAGGATTCGCGATGTTGGTGACGTGCCAGCGCATCCAGCAGGCGCAAGACGGATTTTTTCCGGCGGGCAGGGCGCAGGGTGTCCATGCCTTGCTGGCTGAATACCAGGCCACCGACCTGGTCCCCGGCCCACAACGCAAGCCAGGCCAGAAGCGCGGCGGTCTCGGCACAGCGTACCTGCTTGTAGGCGCCGGTGCTGCCGAAGAACAGAGTGGGGCCGAGATCAGCAATCAGCAGGACGGGGCGTTCCCGCTCCTCCTCGTAGAGCTTGGTGTGGGGCGACTGCCGGCGGGCGGTGACCCGCCAGTCGATGCTGCGGATGTCATCCCCCGGCTGATACTGGCGAACTTCCGAGAAGGTCATGCCCCGACCGCGTTGGCGGGATTGCCGAAGGCCTGTCTGACGAGCTCTGACCGGTCGTACAGATGGAACCTTAAGCGCCCGGGCATCGGCCTGCAGGCGCACCAGTTCGTTCAGGGTGAGGTGAGTGCCGTTCTGAGGTTCGTCCATACGGAATGCTGGCTCCATGGTCTTGGCCTCAAGCGGTCACTGGCACCCGCTCAATCAGGCGTTGCAGAATCCGGTCGGCGGTCAGGCCTTCCGCTTCGGCTTCAAACGTCAGCAAAATCCGGTGGCGCAGCACGTCAAAGGCCATGGTGCGCACGTCATCGGGGGTGACGTAATCCCGGCCATCCAGCCAGGCCAGGGCCCGGGCGCAACGGTCCAGAGCAATAGTGCCCCGGGGGCTGGCGCCAAAGGCCGTCCAGCGGGCCAGTTCCGGGTCCAGGCTTGCGGCATCCCGAGTGGCGAGTATCAGCGCCAGCAGGTATTGCTCCACCGACTCCGCCATGTAGATATCCGCGACCGCCTGCCGTGCGGCCATGACATCCCGCTGTGTAAGACGAACGTCTACACTCGGTATTCCCTGACGGTAGTCGCTGCGAGCAAGGTGCAGAATCTTACGCTCGGCATCCGCAGACGGATAGTCGATGACAACATGCATCAGGAACCGGTCAAGCTGAGCCTCAGGCAACGGATAGGTGCCTTCCTGCTCGATCGGATTCTGGGTCGCCATCACCAGGAACAACGGAGGCAGTTGAAAGGTTTGCATACCCACACTGATCTGTCGTTCTCCCATCGCTTCCAGCAGCGCCGACTGCACTTTGGCCGGTGCCCGGTTGATCTCGTCAGCCAGCACCAGGTTGTGGAAAATCGGCCCTCTCTGAAACTCGAACGCACCCGTTTCAGCACGATAGATCTCGCTGCCCGTCACATCAGAGGGCAACAGGTCCGGCGTGAACTGTATGCGATGGAAATCTCCTTCCAGGTGATCGGCCAGGGCCTTGATGGCCGTGGTCTTGGCAAGACCCGGAGCACCCTCCACCAGCATGTGGCCGTCTGCCAGCAGCGCTATCAGCAGGCGGTCAACCAGTTTGTCCTGGCCGATGATGCGCCTGGCCAGCAGGCTTCGGAGGTCACTGAAGGTTTGTTGTAACGACATGGAATAACACGACTCTTGGTTTCTGATGATCGGGCAAAATCGGTGATCAGATCCGCGTAGGTAGTTGCCGCAGTTTTGGCGTCTGGCCGGCAAAAATCAAGGGTTTGACTATGCTTATGTGACGATGCCCGGATTACGTTTCCTTCACACAAAAATCAGAGGTCGGATATGAATGCGCTGACGATCGCCAGCAGGGATCAGTTTTTCAAGCAATTGGCGGATGCGTTTGCAGAGAAAATTGCGAAAACCGAGGCAAAGAACATCGCGGAGTTTGCCAGGCAACATTACGCGCACATTCCCCTTGAGGAACTGGTCAGCCGCCGGTTCTCTGACACCTACGGCGCGGTGCTCGCCGCCTGGCAGTTCCTCCAGAAACGCAGTGCGGAAGAAACTCCGGTGTCGGTTTTCAATCCTGACCTCGAAAGCGACGGCTGGCAGTCTACTCATACCGTTATCTTCATTCTTCATCCGAACATCCCGTTTCTGATCGACTCCCTGCGCATCGCAATCAATCAGCGTGAAATTGGTACCCATTCTATCCAGCACTCCATTCTGCGGGTGGAGCGGGACACCGGCGGCAAACTCAAGAAACTGCACTCCACCAAGAAGGCCGCTGCAGACGCCAGCTACGAGGCGTTTATTGTTCTGGAAATCGATCGTCATAGCGAC
>DASSWD010000195.1:0-3981 GCA_035705335.1 Marinobacter sp.
GGTCACCGCTTCCTGATAGCCCTGGCTGACAAAGTGCTGGCGAATCGCCGACAACGGGCGAACCGCCTCTTCCCGGGCGCGCAGGCCCAGGGACCCGGTCGGCTCGGTGACCGGCAGGTTGTTATAGCCGTAGATGCGGCCAACTTCCTCGATCAAGTCTTCTTCGATGCTGATATCCGGGCGGAAACTCGGCACGCTGATGCGCCAGCCGTCCTTCAGTAGTTTCTCAACACGCAGGCCCAAACGGGTAAGGATCTCTTCAACCGTAGTACGGTTGATATAAAGACCCAACACATCGCCCAGACGCGCTTCGCGCAGGTCGATGGTGCGGGCCTGCGGCAGGTGTTCCTTGCTGGCCACCTCTACAATGTCGCCGGGCTCACCACCGACAATGTCCATCAGCAGGCGCGTGGCGCGTTCCATGGCGTCACGGGCCAGATTGTAATCCACGCCCCGCTCAAACCGATGCGACGCATCGGTGTGCAGGCCATACTGACGAGCCTTGCCAGCCAGGGTAATCGGGTCAAAGTAGGCCGATTCCAGAATCAGGTCGCGGGTTTTACCGCTGACGCCGGAATGCTCACCCCCCATCACGCCAGCGATGGCGATGGGCTTTTCGTGATCGGCAATCACCAGGGTTTGGTCGGTCAGCGTGACCTCCTGGCCGTCGAGCAGCACCAGCTTTTCGCCAGCCTTGGCCATGCGAACCACAATACCGCCGGCGATTTCTTGACGATCAAACGCGTGCATGGGCTGGCCCAGTTCCAGCATCACATAGTTGGTCACATCGACCGCTGCATCGATGGAGCGAATGCCCGACCGGCGCAGCTTCTCCTGCATCCACAGCGGGGTTTCTGCGGTCAGGTTCACGTTACGAAGAATCCGACCCAGATAGCGGGGGCAGCCGGCGGGGGCTTCAATACGGATGTCGGGCACTTCGGAGTGCACGGCCTCGACGGGCTCGATCTCCGGTACCTTTGGCAGCAGGCTGTTAAGTACACCCACTTCCCGTGCCAGGCCCTTGATCGACAGGCAGTCGGCGCGGTTCGGGGTCAGGTCCACATCGATGGTGATGTCGTTCAGCTTCAGCCAGTCGCTGACGGGCTCGCCCACCGGCGCAGTGTCCGGCAGTTCCATCAGCCCATCGTGGTTGTCTGACAGACCCAGCTCCGACTCGGAGCACAGCATGCCTTCAGAGGGCTGGCCACGCAGCTTGGCTTTCTTGATGCGAAAGTCACCGGGCAGCACAGCGCCCACTTCGGCGAAGGGCACTTTCAGACCGTCACGCACATTAGGCGCACCGCAGACCACCTGAACGGTGTCGCGGCCATTGCTGACCTGGCAGACTCGCAGCTTGTCGGCGTCCGGATGGGGCGCGACTGAGAGAACTTCGCCGACAATCACACCGGAAAAGGTGCCGGCGACAGGCTCAAAACCGTCCACTTCCAGGCCAGCCATGGTGATCTGGTCCATCAAGGCCTGGGAGTCCAGATTCGGGTTTACCCACTCGCGCAGCCACTGCTCACTGAATTTCATCGTACTTGCCCTGTCCTGATTCGTTGAATGCGGTTATCCGGGGTGCGATCGATTATCGGAACTGGCGCAAAAAGCGCAGATCGTTCTCGAAAAACATGCGCAGGTCTTTCACCCCGTAACGGAGCATAGCCAGGCGCTCAACACCCAGGCCGAAGGCGAAGCCCCGGTATTCTTCTGAATCGATACCGCAATGTTCGAACACTTTCGGGTGCACCATGCCGCAGCCCATCACTTCCAGCCACTTGATGCTGCCATCGGCTTCCCGGCCCCACTCGATGTCCACTTCCGCCGAGGGCTCGGTAAACGGAAAGTATGAGGGGCGGAAACGCACTTTCAGATCTCGCTCGAAGAACACCCGCAGAAATTCTTCTACCGTGCTCTTGAGGTCGGCAAAGCTGACGTTTTTCTCAACCAGCAACCCCTCCACCTGGTGGAACATGGGGGTGTGCGTCATGTCGGAGTCACAGCGATACACACGGCCCGGGCAGATCATCCGGAACGGCGGCTTGCCGGCTTCCATGGTGCGGATCTGGACCGGTGAGGTGTGCGTGCGCAGCAGCGTGCCCGGATTGAAGTAGAAGGTGTCGTGCATGGCACGGGCTGGGTGATGCCCGGGAATGTTGAGGGCCTCGAAGTTGTGGTATTCGTCTTCGATTTCCGGCCCCTGCTCCACGCTGTAACCGGCGCGGGCAAAAATTTCTTCAATCCGCTGGAGAGTGCGGGTCACAGGGTGCAGGCCACCCAGGTCCTGGCCGCGCCCCGGCAGGGTGACATCAATGGATTCGTCCGCCAGTTTGGCTTCAATCGCGGCTTTTTCAAGCTCGGTGCGGCGGGCGTTGATCGCCTGTTCTACCTGGCCTTTGGCTTCGTTGATCTTCTGGCCAGCGGCAGGACGTTCCTCAGCAGAGAGTTTGCCCAGAGTTTTTGCCTGCTGGGTAATCACACCCTTTTTGCCCAGGTATTCCACACGGATGTGGTCGAGTGCCTGAAGGTTGTCCGCGTGTTCTACGGCGCGCAACCCGTCCTGAACCAGTTGCTCCAGGTTTTCCATTGACCCTGCTCCAAACCAGAAATGGGGTAGGTTAAAACAAAAATAGGGGAAGAGCGTGCCCTTCCCCTATCAATAGGCGCTGCAAACCACAACAGCGCCCGGATCGATCAGCAATCGATGAAAGAGCTTAAGCGATCACAGGGACGCTTTGGCCTTCTCAACTACAGCGGCGAACGCCTGCTGCTCGTTCATAGCCAGATCGGCCAGAACCTTACGATCGATTTCAACATTCGCCTTCTTCAGGCCAGCGATCAGACGGCTGTATGACAGACCGTTTGCACGGGCACCCGCATTGATACGGGCAATCCACAGGGCGCGGAACGCACGCTTACGGTTGCGACGGTCACGGTAGGCGTACTGACCTGCCTTGATAACCGCCTGCTTGGCAACGCGGAACACACGGCTGCGAGCACCGTAGTAACCTTTGGCCTGATTGAGAATCTTCTTGTGACGACGACGTGCAACCACGCCACGCTTAACACGAGCCATACTTTAATCCTTCTACCTTTGAACCGTTACAGGAATGAATGCGGCTGGTTCAGCACGCGGTCATACGCTTGATGGAAGCAACGTCAGACTTGGCAATCAACTTGGTGCCACGCAGCTGACGCTTACGCTTCGGGCTCTTCTTGGTCAGGATATGACTGGTGAAGGACTGCTTGTGCTTGAAGCCGTTGGCGGTCTTTTTGAACCGCTTGGTAGCCCCGCTTTTGGTTTTCATCTTCGGCATTTTTACAACTCCGCATTCTGTTGTTAAACACACATAATGGCGTTCCTGAACGACAAATCCCCCGCCGGTGCGGGGGACCCGTCAAAAGCTCAGAATCACCTCTTTTTACGGGGCGCCACGACCATGGTCATTTGCCGGCCTTCCATTTTCGGCCGCAATTCAACCACAGCCAGCTCGGCCACATCTTCCTCAATCCGCTGCATGAGTTTCATACCAATTTCCTGGTGTGCCATCTCACGCCCACGGAACCGGATGGTGATCTTGCCGCGGTCCCCGTTTTCAAGGAAACGTACCAGGTTGCGTAGTTTGACCTGGTAATCCCCTTCTTCCGTTCCTGGTCGGAACTTCAGCTCTTTGACCTGCGTCTGCTTCTGCTTTTTCTTGGCAGCCGCCTTGGCCTTCTTGTCTTCAAAGATCTTCTTGCCGTAGTCCATTATCTTACAGACGATCGGATCGGAATCCGTAACCTGTACCAGATCCAGTGTCGCCTCTTCCGCCATGCGGAGGGCCTCTTCGATTGGCACCACGCCCACCTGGTTGCCTTCGGCATCAATCAGTCGGACTTCAGTTGCGTCAATGTTCTCATTGATTGGCGCCTTTGGAGTACGCCCACCCCGATTCGCTCGCTGTTTAATAATCAGATCTCCGTTTTGTTTCTGCCTTT
>DASSWD010000196.1:0-5515 GCA_035705335.1 Marinobacter sp.
GGCAACAGCGCCAGCGAGGCGCCCCGGGCCAGCCGGCGCTGGTCCTCATTGCCGGCGCGCACACCAATCACCTGCATGTGGTGGCGACGACAGGTGCCGATCAGCTTGAAGAAATCGAGCTCACTGTCCAGCCCTTCGTACTTGTCCAGGCTGATCACCAGCGGAATGTCTTTAAAGAAGCCCGGTGCCTGGCTGATCTTGTCCCGAAGGTCAGCCTCGAACTGGGCGTCGTCAAAAAAATACAGTTCCAGAGCGGTCAGTGACACATTGGCGCTTTTCAGCTGAAAGCTGTGTTTCACTCCGGAGGTGGCGGTATCGCTCATTAATGCGTGTCTTCCGTGTCGTTGTTGGCGGCGGGTTCGGTTTTTGCCCGCAGCGGTTGGCTTTCGAAACGAATGCCGGACCAACCGGTACCCATGAACTGGCGGATGTTGCCGTGGCTGTCGCCGGCCGGGTCGCCCAGCACCTGCTGGTAGTGTTCGGCAAACAGCGCCAGGGTGTCGGCTTCGTTCAGGTTGCTGTACTGGCCGAGGGCAAACACCCGGCAGGAGCCTGCGTTCTCGCCGGCAGCATTGAACAGCGGGCCGTTGTGAAACCCGGCCGGCTGGTAGTCGAAATGCTGGTCAATCAACGCCAGGGTGTCGCTGAAGGCGGCGTGGCCTCCCTTCAGAGAGGCCAGATGAATGCGGACCGCCTCGCCCACCGTCATGCCTTGTGATCCAGCTTCGGACCGGTCTGATGCTCGGCTTTCCACTGCTCATACGGCATGCCGTAGACAATTTCCCGTGCCGTCGGGTCGTCCAGGTCAAAACCACGTTCCTGGGCTTCCGCCAGATACCACTTGGACAGGCAGTTGCGGCAGAAACCGGCGAGGTTCATCAGGTCGATGTTCTGCACGTCCGTGCGCTTTTGCAGATGCGCCACCAGGCGACGAAACGCGGCGGCTTCGATGTCAGTGCGGTCAGCTTCGGGAATGGGGTTGTTCATGATGCCTCACAGGGTGTTGTCGTTTGGAGTCCTGACATTCTCAGTATAGTACCGTAAGATACAAGGCTGTATAAACGTACAGATCGTTAACGCACCATGCCCCAACGCAAGATCATCCATGTGGATTGTGACTGCTTCTACGCTGCCGTGGAAATGCGGGACGATCCCTCTCTTCGGGACGTGCCCCTGGCGGTGGGCGGCGGCGGTGGCCGGGGCGTGGTCACTACCTGTAACTACCGGGCCCGCGCTTTTGGTGTGCGCTCCGCCATGCCGGGCAGTGAAGCCCGCCGGTTGTGCCCGGGGCTGGTCACCGTGCCGCCGGATATGGCCCGATACCGCGCCGCCTCGCAGCAGGTGATGGGCATTCTTCGGGAACTGACGGATCTGGTCGAACCCCTGTCCCTTGACGAAGCCTTCCTGGATGTAACCGACGTGGACGATTTTCACGGCAGCGCCACGCTGATGGCAAAGCATCTGCGCGAGCGGGTGCGCAATGAGGTCGGCATCACCATTTCGGCCGGGGTTGCGCCGAACAAGTTTCTGGCGAAGATCGCCAGTGACTGGCGCAAGCCGGATGGCCTGTTTGTGATCACTCCGGATGATATAGAGGCATTTGTTGCGACGTTGCCGGTAGAAAAGCTGTTCGGTGTGGGCCAGGTTACCGCCAGCAAACTACATGCCCTGGGCGTGGCGACCTGTGGTGACCTTCAGGCGCTGGGCGCGGAAACCCTGGTGGAGCGTTTCGGCAAGCAGGGGTATCGCCTGTTCGAGATGGCCCATGGCCGGGATGAGCGGTCCGTGGTGGTGTCCCGTATCGCCAAGTCGGTCAGTGTGGAGCGCACCTTTTCCCAGGATTTGCCGGACAAAGCCGCCTGCGACGCAGTGATGCCAGCGCTGGTGGCGGACCTGCACCTTCGTTTGGCCCGCAAAGGCCGGGACAAGCCGATCCACAAGCTGTTCGTGAAGATTCGCTACAGTGATTTTTCCACGCACACCCTGGAGCGGGTAAACGAGTCTGCGGCGGAGCCCGGGGAGGCCGATTTCCGGCGATTGCTCGACGCCCTGATGACCAAGACCGATCGCCCGGTGCGGCTGCTGGGGGTTGGCGTGCGTTTTCGCAACGATGACGCCCCGGTCACCCAGTTGCGCCTGTTCGATTGACCGGCTCAGACCAGTCCGTAGCCCACCAGATGCAGTGCGGCCCAGCCAAGACCGCCGCCAATCAGCGCCCCGACGGCCACATCACTGGGGTAGTGCAGCCCCAGTATCACCCTTGAGGCCGCCACCGAGAGGGTAAATGGCAGCACCGCCCAGGCCAGCCCCGGCAATACCGTGAACAGCATCACCTGAAAACAGACCGCGTGCAGGGTGTGGCCCGAGGGAAAACTGTAGCGATCCAGAGGCGGAGTGGCGCAATGGATGACCGGGAAGGAAATAAACGGGCGCTCCCGCACCAGCCAGTTCTTGAGGGCTTTGTAGAGCAAGGTGCAGGTGAGCCCGGTAAAGGTCATCATCAGGGCGAAAGCGGGGCCGGCCTCTGGCTCCAGCAACGGCAGTGACAGGATCAGTGCGTACCAGAACCAGCCGTCGCCCAGCTTGCTGACCACGTGAAAGTAGCTTTTGATCGGGCGAAACCGGAGGCTGCGGTTAATGGCCTGGCACAGCGCGAATTCCCGTTGGTCGACCAACTCAAAGAAGCGAGACGCTTTGCTTGTTGACGGCATGGTAAGGCACCTGTGCGGGTGGGTTTAAGATCAGCTGCTCGAACAGATCAATCTGGCTGCTCCAGCTCAGTTCCAGGGCATCCAGGCGCGCCTGGGCGCGAATCCGACCCAGCAGGGAGGGTTGGTCGGTCAGCCGCAGGGCATGATTGACGAATGCCTCGTCGTCGGTCAGGGGCACGGTCATGCCGTTTTCTTCATGGCGGATATGCTCGGCCGCTGCCGCATCATTGAAGGCCACGACAGCCAACCCGCTGGCCATGGCCTCCAGTACCACGTTGCCAAAGGTGTCGGTTTTGCTCGGGAACAGAAACACATCGCCGGAGGCGTAGTGCCGGGCCAGGTCTTCACCCCGGCGCATACCGCAGAAAATGTAGTCCGGATGGCGCTGAGCCAGTGTCCGGCGCAGGGGGCCATCGCCCACCAGTACAAACCGCGCGTTGGGGTGCAGTCCCCGGATGCGTTCGAAGCAGGCTACCGCCATGGCCAGGTTTTTTTCCGACGCCAGCCGGCCAACGTAGAGCACCGCCCGGTCGTTGTCCCCGAGGCCCCAGTTTTGTCGAAGCGTCCGGTCCCGCTTGTGGGGGGCGAACCGCTGGCAGTCCACGCCGCGGCTCCAGACCCGGGCATTGTGAATGCCCATGGCTTCGGTCATGGTTTTCATTCGGGTGGTGGGGACCAGTGTCTGGTTGGTTCGATTGTGAAACCAGCGGCCATACCCGCAAAGTATTCGCTCCAGCATGCCGGCACCGTAGAATCGGGCGTACTGATGAAAGTTGGTATGGAAGCCTGAAGTGATAGGCAACCCACACTGCCTGGCGGCGATGACGGCGGCGACCCCCAGCGGCCCCTGGGTGGCCACGTAGAGGCCGTCGGGCCGGCGTTCCTGCCAGAGTTTCCGAAAGGTGGCCGGGCGCGCAAGGCCAAACTGGAGGTCGGCGTAACCGGGTAGCGGCAGGCTGCTGACCACTTGCTCACGGGTAAACAGCCCCTGGCCGGAGTTTTCGACCAGCCCTTTGGGCTCGTGGGACTGTTGGGGTCGGATCACCGATACCGGGTGTCCACGCTGTACCAGGCCCTGGCACAGATGCCTCAGGGTGTTGGCCACACCATTGATTTCCGGCGGAAACGTCTCGGAAACAATGGTAATGTGTTGCGGGCGCCGGTCACTCGATCCGATCTCGGTCACGGTCTGTCCTGGGGTATGTCCTGAAGGTGTCATGGTCATGCCCCCACTATGGGAATCGGCCATGACAAAACAGCGACAGCACCGTGACATTCCGTTGACGTATTGACCTACTTTCCACCGTTTTGAATTGTGTCGTCGTTATTCGCTGAGGAGCACTCATGCAAACACGCAAACTGGGAAACACCGACATCGACGTCAGCCTGATCTGCCTGGGCACCATGACCTGGGGCGAGCAGAACACCGAGCAGGAAGCCTTTGAACAGCTGGATTACGCCACCAGCCACGGCATCAACTTTATCGATGTCGCAGAAATGTACCCGGTGCCGCCCAGGGCCGAGACCCAAGGCCTAACCGAAACCTACCTGGGCAACTGGCTGGCGCAGCGCGGTCGCCGGGACGATCTGGTGATTGCCACCAAGGTGGCCGGCCCCGGCAATGGCCTGAGCTACCTGCGCGGCGGCCCCAGGCTTACCCGTGAGCACATCCGGGAAGCCTGTGAAACCAGCCTCAGGCGCCTGCAGACCGACTACATTGATCTGTACCAGGTGCACTGGCCGGACCGCAGCACCAACTTCTTCGGCAAGCTGGGGTATCAGCGCAACCCGAAAGAAACCATGACCCCGATTGAGGAAACCCTCGAAGCGCTGGATGAACTGGTGCGCGAGGGCAAGGTTCGCCATGTGGGCCTGTCCAATGAGACGCCGTGGGGCACCATGGAATATCTGCGGCTGTCACGGGAGAAAGGCTGGCCCAGGGTGGTGTCTATCCAGAACCCTTACAATCTGCTGAACCGGACCTTTGAGGCGGGCCTGGCGGAATTTGCCCACAGGGAACACACCGGCCTGTTGGCGTATTCACCGCTGGGTTTTGGTGTGCTGACTGGCAAATATCTGGGCGGCAAGTGGCCGGAGAAAGCCCGCCTGACCCTTTACGAGCGCTTCAGCCGGTACACCGGCGACCGTGCCAGCGATGCTACCCGTGCCTACGCCGACCTGGCCCACCAGCATGGTCTGACACCGGCGCAGCTCGCCCTGGCCTTCGTCAATTCCCGCGAGTTCGTCACCAGCAACATCATCGGTGCGACCACGATGGAGCAACTGCAGGAAAACATCGGCTCGGCCGAGGTGCGGCTGAGTCCGGATTTGCTGGAGGCCATTGAGGCCATTCACAACGAGTTCACCTACCCCTGCCCATAATCTTCGCCCATAACGCAGCGCCCGCGCCGTCCCGGCAGCGGCGCTGCGCCGGGCGTTTACAGAACGTCACGAAAGTCGTTAATTTCTTGACATAAAACCCGTTGCCGGGCGGCAGTGCGTTGACGCAATTGTGTGCAAGGTCACACCAATTTATGACCAGATCATTAGACTTTGGTCATGAAGTGAACAATAACGTCCAACGCTGTCTGTTCCGGGTTGATGTCATGGTTATCCGACTCTTTCTTGTGCTGCTTGCTTTGAATCTGCTGGCCTTTGTGGTCCACGCCAATGCCGCTGAGCCGCTGCTGGATGACCGCATGATGGCGGAACGGGACGGGCGCATGTCTCCTGAGGAGATGGCCGAGCTTCAGGAGTGGATGTCTGGCGAATCCGATGATGAACGCACCGAAGCGGTGGCGGCC
>DASSWD010000197.1:0-3830 GCA_035705335.1 Marinobacter sp.
CCTTGATCTGACCGCCGCCAGCCTCCAGCGCAGCACGGTGCTCTGTGTCGTGCTGAGCATCGCGGGTTTCAATGTTCAGCCCCAGCCGGGCAATTTCCTTGCGCACCTTGATGCAGAACGGGCAGGCTTTGAACTGGTACAAGGCCAGATCCTTGCTGGCCTCATCAACCGCCGCCTGCTCTTTCTCGCTACGGGCAATGGGGTTGGGGGTGCTGAGCGCTTCGCTGAGCAACATGAACGGCGTGAGCACAAGGCGCACTCCGCGGAAAAAATAACGAATAATGATTCTCATGGGTCACACTCAAATGCCGAATTGGAGCTAACCTACCGGGTATCGGTAACTTGGCTTTATTTACAGAATGAAAAGTCGGGAGTGAGGATACCATTTCCACCCTCACACCCGGAAACGGCCACCAACGGCGGCACCGCGGTACTTCCCCCGCAAACAGGAGTGTTCGATGAAGCTGATGATCCTTGGCGCCACAGGCGCCGTCGGCAGCCAGGTGCTGAACCAGGCCCACAACGATGCCCGGTTTGAAACCATTGTAGCGCCCACCCGCCGGCCGCTGGCCAACCCCGGGCGAGCTCAAAACCCCGTCACCTCATTTGATCTGCCACTGCCACAGGCGGACTGGTGGGCCGTCGACGCCGTCATCTGCTGCCTGGGCACCACCCTCAAACAGGCCGGCTCACAGCAGGCCTTCTACCGGGTTGATCACGACCTGGTGATTGCCTGCGCCGAACAGGCCAGAGCGGCGGGGGCCAGCGTGTTTGTGCTGAATTCATCGCTCGGGGCGAACGAGAAAAGCCGCAGTTTCTACCTGCAAACCAAGGGTGAAGTGGAATCCGCCGTGGCCCGTATGGGCTTTGAGCGCGTTGTACTGGCAAGGCCGTCGCTGATTGATGCCGAACGGCCAGAAAGCCGGCCCGCTGAGAAACTGGGCCTGATGGCTGGCCGGCTGCTGGCGCCGGTTATTCCGAAACGCTATCGGCCGGTGCGTGCGGAGGTGATTGCGGCTGCGCTTTTGCGGGACGTGACGGGAGAGCCTGGTGTGATCGTCTTGGAGTCCGAACAGATGAAGCGGTAAGGCTTCACGATACCCATTTTGGGTAACAAAATGCCCAGATTGGGTATTGAGGAAGAAGCGCCTGCCCAACTTCCCTATCGAATACCCTTCGACTGCAACCACTGGCCAATCTGAGCCGCGTTCATGGCGCCGCTCTGGCGGGCCACTTCCCGGCCGTTCTGGAACAGAATCAATGTGGGAATACTGCGAATGCCAAACTGGCCCGCCGGCCCCTGAGCCTGTTCGGTGTTGAGCTTGGCAAACCGGACTTTGCCCTGCCACGCCTTTGCCGCCTGCTCGAACTCGGGCGCCATCATCTTACAAGGCCCGCACCAACTGGCCCAGAAATCCACCAGCACCGGCACATCACTGCGCCCGGTGTGGGCCGCAAACGTCTGCTCCGTCAGCTCCAACAACTGGTCCGGCCAGAGCGGTTGTTTGCACGCGCCACAGTTGCCCCCGGCCGAAAGCTTATCGGCCGGTACGCGATTGGTTTTGTGGCAGTGGGGGCATACCAGGTGGCGAGTGTCGGTCATACAGGATCAGCCTCTAAAGTTCCGTTAGAAGCAATAATGGGGTCGACTGCGTTTACCTCAACTGGCTGTCTTTGCTGCCCCGTCGATTGATCCCACCTGACGTCGATTGCTGCTTTTCGAGTTCAGCCTGGCAGGCAACACACAGCCGCACCCCCGGAATGGCCTTGCGGCGGGCTTCGGGAATGGGCTTGTCGCACTCCTCACAATAGCGCGCGCTTTCCCCGCCGCCGAGCTGGCTTCGGGCGCGCTGCACTTCGTCATCAATACTGGCGTCAATCTGATCCTGAACGGCACCATCTCGCGACCATCCGCCTGCCATAGCGTTCTCCCGTCACACAATGAATGCTGCCTGGCACTGCCTGACATACGTCACCGGCCTTACTTTCCATAATCCTCCGTTGCGGCAGATCCGTCTAGTTCGTCGGTAAACCAAACCCCAGCTGCTGGCGTAAGCCCATCGCCTCCGGCGCCACAAGCAGCCACCCCAAAGCGCCAAGATTGAACAAAACCGCCAGCCAGAACACAAACTGATAGCTGCCCTTCCGCGTTTTATGCCTAAAAGCCTGCTGGGCGATCAGGGCACCTGGCCAGCCACAACAAAGCTCGAACAGATGCAGCGTGTTCTCTGCGATGCGTTGGCCACCCCGCTGCGCTGACCGTTTGTCGATCCAGTACATCAAGAAGGACACCAGGCTCATCCCGCCGTAGGCGGCCACAATCAACACCGGCAGATATCCCTCAAAGAACAGTCCCGCCAGAGTGATGAAAAACAACAGCACCACAGCCGCCGCAACCCAGAAACCCGGCGCCATGCTGGCCCCCACCCTCGCCGCGCCGGCATACTGAAAGCGCCCTGCCCTTGGCCGGCCCTGGGCATCCTTGGCAATACTGTAAGTTACCTTGCGATTGTGAACGGGACGGCCCCGGCCGGCATAACTGCTGATATGAGCAAACACCCGCTCACCACCATCATCCGGCGTAATAAAACCAAAGCCCTTGGCATCGTTCCAGTCGGTGAGTGAGCCTTTCTGATTCAATGCACTTCTCCCTTAAGAACCTTAGCCCAAGTGCTCCACCACCGGAGCCTATCATATAGCGGGCATGGACCTTGTTGGTGGCGAAGGATCCACTATCGCCGTTTCCACAAGCATGCTAAAAGACTCCACCCGGCAGCAGCTCGGGCATTTTCACCACCAGGATCTCAGCATGTCAGACAAATTTTTCTACAAAGGTCGGCAGGATGCCCGCCAGCACCACACCGCCTACGGCGGGTTTCAGACCAAGGCCAGTCAGAAAAGCGGCACCAAGAAATACCCGCTCACACTGGTGGTGAACAGCGAGGCGCGCAAGCAGGAAATTGAGGCCCGGCTAGCCGAAGCGAAGCTGCACGCGACGATTACGGTTGATTCCCGCGAGGGCGCCGTTGAGTCCATCAACGAGCTCACCGCTCTCCTGAATACAGGTGGGACAGTCACGACGGTGAAGCCGCCCTCCCGAAACGACGCCTGCCACTGCGGTAGCGGACTCAAATTCAAGAAGTGCTGCGGTTAACGATAACCGGGGCATAGCGGGCAGCTTCACGATAGCAGTATTTGAACGATGCGAGCGCCATCACGCTGGCGCGTCGCGTTTCAGCAGTTGCCCTTTTTCGCCTGGCCCGGTGGGCAGAAATGGCCACGGGCCTTCCCGTGAGACCGGTGATCGTCATAGTCATAGCGACGGCGATCATAGTCCCGGCCATACTCTCTATCATGATCCCTGGTGGTAATGGCGGTTCCCGTTGCCGCACCGACGGCACCGCCGAGAATCGCACCGTCTCGGCCGCCTACTTCGTTACCGATGGCCGCACCAATCGCTCCGCCAATGCCACCACCCAACGCAGCGTCGGCGGTGTCATCCGCCACAGCACCCAACGAGGCGACGCTCAACGATACAAAAACGAGCATTGATTTGATGTTCATAGACGCAACTCCACTGGTTCACGTTGTCTGGCTCCGAGAATAACAAACGTGCCCATCACACCACCCGTTACGGTTGCTTTAGATTCCAACAGGCTAAAACCCCAATGCGCGCACCCCATCAAAAGACAGGGTTGCCTCGGTTGTCCTATCGCGACAGCGCATAGTCAATTGCCGCACACACCGCGGCAACCTGCGCGGCATTGCATTGTTCGGGGGTCACCCGGTCGCTGTCCGGGTATACCTCGGTGGTGGTTCGGTAGCGGGCG
>DASSWD010000198.1:0-4001 GCA_035705335.1 Marinobacter sp.
TGCGTTACTCCCTTCCGGAGCGCTCGTTAACGGGCTCCGTGCGGGCCTGAGTCTCGCTACCAGATACGGCTTCGGCCAGGTGGCGTACCGTCACCCGGTTGCGGCCGTCCTGTTTCGACCGATAGAGCGCCTCATCGGCAGCAGCGATCAGGGCCTCAGGCTCCAGCCGTGATCCCGCCGGCGCGGTGGCCACACCCACACTGACAGTCACGGGGATGGACGATCCGTCCCATTGAAAGTTCATGCGGTGCTCGACGTGCGTCCGGACCTTTTCCGCCAGTTGCTCGGCGCCGTGTGGGTCCGTGTACGGCAGGATAATGGCAAACTCCTCGCCGCCATATCGGGTGACAATATCGGTTTCACGCCGCACCACAGACGTCAGTACATCTGCCAGCTGTCGCAGGCAGGCATCTCCCGCCAGGTGGCCCAGGCGGTCATTGAATTCCTTGAAGTAATCGACATCGATCATCACCAGTGCCATCGGCCCCTGCCGGCGGCTGCGGGCGGTTTCCTCCGCCAGTCGGGTATCGAAATACCGCCGGTTGAACACGCCGGTCAGGCCATCGGTGGAACTGAGCGCTTCCAGTTGACGATTAGCGCGCTCCAGCTCTTCGGTGCGCTCGGCCACCCGGGACTCCAGTTTTTCGTTCATCTCCTGCTGCATCTGCTGGGTTTTCAGGTTCATGTGCCGCAGGCGGTCCGCCAAGGCAATGGATAGCAGGATAACCTCAAATGCCGAGCCAATCTGGATGCCAAATTCCGTGACGAAGTTGGTCGGGATAAGAGCAAAGGTTTTCATGGTGTAAAGCAGCATGCCCACCAGCAGCGCCGACCAGGCCATCATGAAATAGCGCGCCGGGCGGAATCGCCGGTACAGACACAGGCCACCCGCCACGATCACCATGCTCACGGCCAGGGCCGCCATAAAGGTGTTGACCCGGATCACCGGGCCGTAGTCCGGGTAGGCAAGAGCCGCCACGCCGGCCACCACAAAGAACGCCATGAAGCAACGGAAGAGTGTGTCTAGCCGGGGCACCGTCTCCCACAGAACCAGGAAAGAGCGGGAGAAGCCGAGCACACAGAACATGCCGACCGAGATCAGAAACGCCACCGCCCGGTTGTTCCACCAGGGCATGTCCGGCCAGAGATGCTCGAACGCCAGACCGTTGAGGGTCAGTTGCAGCACACCATAGGAAAAAATGTAGGAGACGTACCAAAGGTAGTTGGTGTCCCGGAACGACATGAAAATCAGGAAATTGAAGATCACCATGGACACCAGCAGACCATAGTAGAGCCCGAGCAGAAAGCGAACCTGGTGATCAGCCTGGGCGAACACATCCGAGTGCCACAGGAGCATGCGCATCTGCACTGCCCCGGTGGTCTTCACCCGGAAGAACAGATCCACCTGCTCGCCTTCGGCCAAATTCAGGGCGAAGTTGATGTTGTGGTGATCCCGGGGTCGGAGTCGGAACGGGACAGAGTCACCGGCAATCTGCCGTTCAATCCGGCCATCATCGGTGACCACGAACAGTTCCATCTCGTCGATGATCGGGTAAAGGCCTTCCAGCACCCAGCGCCGGTTGCTACTGCCACGGTTTTCTACCCGGGTGTGAAACCAGTACGTGGAATCAGTGAATCCGAAGTTGTAGGCAGCGTCGGGTTGTCGGGACGAGCCGATTTCCGGCCAGCGTTCGATAACCTGACTGATGTTCAGTTCGGAGGACGCATCCTGGTAAAAAGAAAGCTGGCGGGAGATGTCGAGGCGCTCGGTGTTCTGATCCAGAATCACCGGGTGCGCGTCAGGTACCGGGCTGGCCAGGGCCACCCCTGCGACAAGGCATAGAAGGAACGCAATCCAGACTCTGCTCAAATCCACCCCGGCGTTACTTTTTATCTTCTTATACCCGGATGTTACACCACGGATAAAGATTCAGCCGTAATGAATGGATGGTATTCGTAAGTTTCTGTAGCGTTCCCGAGCCGGAGCCTCAAGCGATTTGCAGTAATCTCAGCAGTTGAGGCTGGTGCTTGTCCTGAATCACATCGGCCAGCGTGTATTTGTCCAGTACCGCCAGAAATGCCTGCAGCGCCTCGCCAAACATCGACTTCAGGCCGCACACTGGGGTGATCTTGCAAGTGTTCTTCGCGGAGAAACACTCCACGATGCTGAGATCCTGTTCTGTCTCTCGCACCAGAATGCCCACATTGATGTCTGTCGGCGCCATGTGCAGCCGCATGCCGCCTTTTTTGCCGCGGATGGTTTCGATGTAGCCTTTCTTGTTGAGCTGGTGCACCACTTTCATCAGGTGGTTCTTGGAAATGTCGTAGCTGTCGGCAATTTCCTGAATAGTGGCCAGCCGATCACCCTGTGCAGCCAGGTAAATAAGCACTCTCAGCGAGTAGTCTGTGTAACGGGTGATGTGCATTCGATACTCCGCGTGTGGCCGCCCAGTCAGTAAGACGGTCTCGTCAACAGGTAACCGGCCGTAGCCAGCAGGAACAACCCGGAACAGGCCAGTGCCAGTGCCGACACACCCAACCACCAGAGCGACCCCCAGCTCACCGCCATCATGGTGCAAGCCAGCAGTTTGGCGCGCCGGGGTACAGCCCGACGGCCCCGCCACTGTTCAATGGCTGGCCCGAAGGTCTGGTGTGATTCCAGCCAGTGCGCAAACGCCGGCGAGCCTTTGCTTGCGAAAAATGCGGCCAGAAGCACGAAGGGTGTGGTGGGCAATAACGGTAAAACGACACCGACAATACCTATTCCCAGACTTAAATACGCAAGAATCCGGAAACCGGTTCTACCGGGCTGCAAGGCCATAAGCCAATCTCCTGAGCCGGGGTATCCGGTATCCAGTCTACCCCGATTCAATGCACAGGTCTGCCAAGGCGGCTCAGGAACACCAGTCTTGCGATGTAGGTAATTTTGACCCCTACCGCAAACAGCAACGTGCCGATATGCGCCAGAATCTGCAGCGCCATCGGTAGCCGGTCAGCGAGCGGATAGGCAAACACAATAGTCAGCACCAGACCGGCGATGGACACCAGCAATGACCCGTTGGCAATGTTCAGATAGCGCTCCACCACACCCTCCCAATAAACATTTACTGTGAATACACTTTATAAGATTAGGGAATGTCAGTATGACCTTCAAGGCAAACCACATGATCTAAGTACATTTCAATAGTGGTTTCAGCGATTGCCAATCACCTGAATCAAGTCTTCACCAGCGATCTTGACGATGATCAAGTTGATCTTTCTATTAAAATGTATATTTTATAAATGTTTAATAGAAGGAGATGATGATGGCTGAGTTTCGCAAGCTCTGGTGGGTGCTGATCGCCGTACTGGCGTTAACCTTCAGTATCCTTGGTTATTTCGGTGCAGAGGTATACCGCTCCGCACCGCCAATTCCGGATCGGGTGGTCACCACTGACGGCAATCTGTTGATGACCGAAGACAGCATTCTGGACGGGCAGACCGCCTGGCAGTCGGTTGGCGGCTTGCAACTGGGCTCTATCTGGGGTCATGGCGCATACCAGGCGCCCGACTGGACAGCCGACTGGTTGCATCGAGAGCTGCTGAACTGGTTGGACCTTGCTGCCGTGGACACCTGGGGGCAGCTTTATGAGTCGCTGACGGGTGAGCAGCAGCATGCACTGCGTTATCGCCTGGCGGAGGCTTATCGCACGAACACCTACAATCGGGATACCGGCACGCTGGTGCTGTCTGACAGGCGGGCCGAGGCCATCCGGGTGACCGCGGCGTACTATGACCGGCTGTTTGGCAATGATCCAGCCATGCAGCCCACCCGCGAAAACTACGCCATGAAGGAGAACACCCTGCCGAACCCCGAACGGCGGGCGCGAATGGCCGAGTTCTTTTTCTGGACTGCCTGGGCTGCCGCCACCGAACGCCCGGGGCAAGAGGTGACCTATACCAATAACTGGCCCCACGAGCCGTTGATCAACAACAAACCCACAGCGGAGAACATCGTCTGG
>DASSWD010000199.1:0-6532 GCA_035705335.1 Marinobacter sp.
TAACGCCCTGAAGGAAGCCTTCAAAAGCCTGTCGCTTCTGAAAACCGACCCCCCGTTCCGGCATTTTGTCATCACCCGGGCACTGCTGCTGTGCTCTGCGCTGGCGGCCCCCTACTTCGTAGTGATGGCCCAGAAAACCTCGGACATTGGCTGGATGCTCGGGGTGTTCGTGCTGGCCAGCAGCCTGGCCAGCTCGCTCAGCGCCAGTTTCTGGGGCTGGGCAGCCGATACCTCCAGCCGCCGGGTGATGATTCGCGGCGCGGCCATGGCCAGCGGGGTGTGCCTGGTGGTCGGCGCTGGCGCGCTGATCTTCGGGGAAAGCGCCGGCGGTGCCTGGTTCTACCCCATCGCATTTTTTGTGCTGAACGTTGCCCATGCCGGCGTGCGATTGGGGCGCAAGACCTATCTGGTGGATATGGCGGGGGGCAATAAACGTACGGACTACACCGCGGTCAGCAACTCGGTGATCGGGGTTCTGTTACTGGCCACGGGCGGCCTGACCGCCGCCATTTCACTGATCTCGGACGTCGCGGTGATTCTGGTGTTGGGCCTGATGGGCTTTGCCGGACTGCTGAGCGCCGTCCGGCTGAAGGAAGTCACCGAGACCTGAGTCCGAATTCAGGTCGGAGATTTGCCGTCGTTGAGGGCCAGCGCGCCCTTGACGATGCGATAGATGACCCAGATCGAAATACCCAGCAGCACCAGCCAGCCCACCAGAATCGGGGTGGTGACAATGCCAATGACGGTCCACAAGAGCCCAATCCAGAAGGTTTTGATCTGCCAGCGGAAGTGGGGCTCAATCCAGCTGCCTTTGACGTCGTCCAGTTTGACGTAGTTGATGATCACCCCCACCAGGGCCGTCACCCCGCCCAGAAAGAACGCCAGTGCCTGGAGAATATAAACCATCACCACCAGGTTGCGGCCGGGCTCGTCAGCGTTGGATGGTCGGTTTTCACCCGCCGGTATGTACTCGGGTTCGGTCATGGATTGCCTCCTGTTTGCTTGGCTCGCAGTCTATCACGGGCCGGTTCGGCGGCAATATCGGTTCAGTGCCCCGCCGGGCGATAGCCTACCCGGAAGCCACCCCAGTGCTTGCCGTTAACCAGGATCGGCACCGACAGGTCGTGCATGATTTCCCCGGTATCACGGCGATAGGTCTGCAGCAGCATGTCCTGGGTGTGACTGCCGCAACGAATACCGGTGCGGTCGTTGAACAGGCGTTTGCTGCGGCTTTTGACCAGATCCACCTCCCGATTGCCGGTGGGCGGATGGGCGAAATCCTTGTTATGGGTGGGCACGTAACCATCAGGGGCGCAGGAAATGGCAAAGACAATGGCGTCATGGGCGTTCTTGATGCGCTCCTGAATGGCCGGCAACGCCTGGTCGGTAAACCGGTCGAACCGGCTGCGGTATTGCCGGGGGTCGGTGTTGGCAATCGACTCCCGCTGCCGGTCGAACAGATCGGCCTCGCTCAGTTTTCCCTGGGCAATGGCCTGCTCGAACAGCTTGCCGATGCTTGCAGCGCCTTCCCGGGCATGATCGTAAAAGGTCCGGTGGTAGCTCTGGTTGCTGTTCAGGGCGAACGCGGCGTTGGCTTTCTCCGCCACCTCCATCAGTGTGGCCGCCTGCTCGGCGAGGGATGTCACACTGGTGTCGCTTTCGGAAATGTGGTCCCGCACGCTCTGGATCACCGAAAACACCTGGGACAGATTCTGCTCGTTGTTCTGGTCGATTTCCGCAATCCTGGCCACCTGGGATTGCACCCGGTCTGACTGGTCCCGGATCTGGTCCAGTTGCCCGCCCACGCTCTCCACCGACGCCAGACCCTGTTCTACGGTCTGGGCCAGGTTCTCGATGCGGGCAACAATCACCGAAGTGTCGTCCTGAATCTCTTTCAGAGTCTCCGCCACTTCGCTAGTGGCCTGGGCCGTGCGCCCGGCCAGTTGTCGGACCTCATCCGCCACCACGGCGAATCCGCGGCCCTGGTCGCCGGCCCGGGCGGCCTCGATGGCGGCATTCAGCGCCAGCAGGTTGGTCTGTTCGGCAATACCCTGGATGGTGCTGGTCACGCCCTGAATCCTGGTGGATTTTTCGTTCAGCGCCTGGATCAGGGACAGGTTTTCCGCGGACTGCTGGTGCACTTCGCGAACGCGCTCGATGGCAGACATCAGGGCCTCCCGGCCATCAACACTGACCTGCCGGTTCTGCAGGGCCATGGTGGCGGCGTTGGTGGCCTGTTCGGACGATTCCCGGACGGATTCGGTGATCTGCCCGGCGTAGTCCGCCATCTGCGCCGTTTCCTCCACCTGGCGATCCAGGCGTTTTTTCACCTGGTCGGCGGCAAAGGAGACTTCCGCGGCGGAAATCGCGTTGCGGTCGGCACTCTCAGACAGGGTTTCCACCAGTGCACGACCGGCGCGAGCATCGGTCAGCAGTCGCTCGAAGCGGGCCAGCATAGGGTGGCCATCTGGCAAGGTGCCCTCATTCAGCCGGGCAAGGGAGCGGTCCAGAGGCGCAAGCACACGAACAATAAAAAAAGCCAGTGCACCAGCCAGACCCAGAATCAGCCCAATCAGCAGCGAGCCCACATCCAGCCCTAGCACCGGCGCCACCAACACCGCGATAACGCCAAATCCAATGGCAATGCCCACTCCCCAGACCATCGTGGCACGATCAAGAATCCCCATGTGTCCCTCGTCATTATTATTGGTTTGCCAAGTTGTTGTGAGTACTGGCTAACCCCTGAGCCTAATTAAATGCGATGGGTTAATAACTGAGACTTTAGTGTATTCGGTGCAGACGCGTTGTGCGCCTTTTGTTCATTTAACGGCCTGGGGCGGGGATTCTTAAGGTACAAAAAACCCCGGTCATCACTGACCGGGGCTGGATGTCGGCGAAGCCTGCGATCAGGCGCCGATCACACCACCGTCATCGCGGGTGACAATCACTGTCGCATCACGCGGGCGGTCTTCGGCCGGGTTTGGCCAATTGCTGTCCGGGTGCTGGATGTTGACGAACATGGTGCGAACGTCCGGCGTGGAGACCACACCGGTGACTTCACAGCCAACCGGGCCCACGAAGAAGCGCTTGATCTCGCGGGTAACCGGGTTGGCGGCCAGCATCATGTCGTTGCCGAACAGCTCTTTGTTGAAGCCGTTGTCAGTCTGGATCCACAACCGGCCGTTGTAGTCGAACCAAAGGCCATCGGGGCTGCTGAAGATGTTGTCATCGGTCAGGGAAACAATCACCTGGTCATCCACGACTGTTTCGGTGCCCTGCTCGCCGGCGAAGACAAAGATATCCCAGTCGAAGGTGGTCGCCGCCGGGTTGCTACCCGCTTCAGTCCAGCGAATGATGTGGCCGGTGCGGTTCTCTACGATCGGGTTGGCAGCATTCACATTGTCTGCGGTGCGCTGGCTGTTGTTGGTCAGGGTGAAGTAGACATCCCCGGAATTCGGATCAACTGCGCCCCACTCCGGGCGGTCCATCGGGGTGGCGCCGGCAATGTCGGCGGCCAGACGGGTGTTCAGCAGCACGTCGGCCTGGTTCTCGAAGCCCTCGAATGCGATGTCGCCCACGGTAGTGCCATCCGCGGCAGCAACTTTGGCGGCAAAATCGGCGTCTTCCAGATCCAGTGGCAGCCACTCGCCCGTGCCATCATCGTTGAACTTCGCGACGTACAGCGTGCCCTCGTCCAGCAGGTAACCGCCGGCCGTTGCCGCGTTGTAGGGCTGGGCCGAGACGAACTTGTAG
Organism: Marinobacter sp.; assembly: GCA_035705335.1. GTDB lineage: Bacteria > Pseudomonadota > Gammaproteobacteria > Pseudomonadales > Oleiphilaceae > Marinobacter. The sequence continues at coordinate 3,754 of DASSWD010000199.1, forward strand.
ATGTACTCGAAGCGGGAGTCGTCACCGGAATAACAGACCACCGGTTCGCCCTGAACCGCCGGTGCAAAAATCACCCCCTCATGGCCAAAGCGACCCAGCGCGGTGCGCTTCTGGGGGCGGCTCTCCGGGTTGAACGGGTCGATTTCGACCATGTAGCCGTAGGTGTTGGTTTCGTTGCGGTAGTCTTCGGTTGCGGTTGCGCCGGTGTCGGCAACGTTGAAGCGAATGTACTGGTCAGCGCCACCCGCGGCCAGCTCCCAGTCATAGCGGCTGCTTTCGCCAACACCGTACCGGCGCTGTTCACGGGGCTGCAAGAGATTGTTGTTGGCGAAGTAGCCCGCCCAGTTTTCCTCAGCGGCCAGGTAGGTGCCCCAAGGCGTGGGCCCCATGGCACAGTTGTTGAGAGTACCGCGGGTGCGGGTCCCGTCTGCGCTGAACGGGGTAATCAGCTTGCTGTAGCCGCGCACCGGGCCACGAATGTCCATCTCAGTATTGCCGGTGATGCGGCGGTTGAACGGGCTGCCGAAGACGATATCCCACGCGCCGTTGGCGTCCTGTTTGATGTGAACGACCGATACGCCGTGGGCGGCGATTTCCTTGCGGACTTCGTCTTCGTCCCGGAATCCGCCTAGATCAGCGGTTGGAGTAGGGCCGTTGGCGTGAATAGCGTCCTGATTGATGTACTCATGGTTCATCACCAGCAGGCCTTCGGTGGAGCTGTTGCCCCCGGCTTTCTGGTCAATCGGGAAGAAGTGCAGGCCGTCGTGGTGCATGCCCATCTGCTGTTCCTGCTCCGCACCGGTGTTGGAACCGTCAGCGCGGTATTCCGGATAGGAACCGGTAATCGGGGTACCCCAGGGCAGGAACGGGGTGGCGGTGTAGCCTTCCGGTACCACCACCTGGTTGGCGCTGGACACCGGCACGGCCTGAAAACCCAGGCGGGTGGCTTCGCCCGGCGCCTGACTGCTGCCGCTGGTGCTACTGCCGCTGTCGCCATCACTGCCGCAGGCGGACAGGCCAAGGCCCATCACACTGGCCAGCGCAGCGCCAACGGTGCCTTTCATCACGGAGCGGCGCTGCATACGCGCCATCAGCACTTCCTGGAACGGCAGATTCGAGCTGTGGTTCACCACCGGCTCATAGTTCGGGTCCAGGTAATTGGGATCAAGGTCGTGCTTTGCCATGGTCTGTCTCTCTCTTGTAGGGGACGAATCCGGGTTGTCGAGAGCACAGTGTCGGCAGGAAATATGACAGGAAGGGAACGATTCAAAGACAGAACGGTTAACCTTATTTGACAATTGCGGGCACACTCACGTGCGCCCGCCAGACACCGGTTACTGGGTCAGTTCGTCGGCGCTTTCTTCGATGGCATCACCGGCTTCTTCAGCGGCTTCGCTCATCGCTTCACCGGCTTCCTCAGCGCCTTCCTGAAGCTCGCCCATGGCGCCCTCGTCCTGGCCGGTGGCTTCTTCCCAGGATTCTTCGGCAGCATCACCGGCGTCGTCCATCATCTCGGCGGCGTTCTCGCTCGCCTGCTCCAGATCCACGCCTTCCTCTTCTTCAGAGCTGCACGCAGCCAGGCCCAGGGTCATTGCCAGCGCCAGAGCACTCAGTGTGAGCTTGTTCATAACATGTCCCTCTGTTGGTGAGTCATTACAACGCCACCGAGAGTAGAGGGTATCGGCTTAGGAAGGAATTACCGGGCAATTACTCTTTGGTTAACCGCTGACCGTCGATCATCACGATGTGGTCCACGCTGAGCACCTGGCTTTTACCGATCACCAGGAAATCCTTGCCGGCCCGGCTGAGCACATCCCGGATGACTTCGTGCACCACACAGATCTGGCCGGCGGGGTCCTGATAGACGATTTCGGCGTGGTGGCCGCGGCTGACGGCGTCTCTGACCAGCTCCTGAATGTTCCAGGCAATGGTGGCCGGTGAAGGCGTAATCGCACTCATGTTGACGTTTCCCTGTTCTTTTTATTGGTCATGAAAGTCTGGACCAGAACCGGCAAGTTCGCCAACCAACCACCGGTTGTCATATGGGGCCATTACATCTCTCAGCATCGGTTATTTTGTTGTATTGCAATATTGTCCGACATAAATTGAGAGAACACGGATAATAAACACAACGGAGACCGACCATGAACGCAAAAGCCCGCAACGAGCTGGACGGCCATCAGGTAGGCAACCCCGAACAGACATCAGCCCCCGAACAATCCAACGGGGCGCCATGGCATGACCCCAAACGCTACCTGTGGCTGCTTGGCCCCGCCCTGCCGGGTATCGGCCTGGCGGCCCTCACTGGCTATGCGATTGCCCCGAAGCGCCTGAAAGCACTGGCCTGGACGGGCCCGGCGCTGGTACATGGCATTATTCCGGCACTGGACCGGGCGGTGGGCGAAGACAAGAGCAACCCGCCGGAGTCTGCGGTGCGTTCGCTGGAACAGGACAAGTACTACGATCGAATTGTGACGGCCTTTATTCCCACCCAGTATGTGATGACGGTGATGGGTGCCTGGCTGGCCAGCCGCAAGAACACGCCGCTGGAAGACAGGATCGGGTTAACGCTGACGGTGGGCGCAATCAACGGCGTGGGCATCAACACGGCCCATGAGCTGGGGCACAAGCCCAATAAACTGAACAAGTTGTTGGCCATGGCCGCGCTGGCACCAACCGGCTACACGCACTTTGTGGTGGAGCATAATTTTGGCCACCACAAACGGGTGGCGACGCCGGAAGACCCCGCCAGCAGCCGGATGGGCGAGAGCTTCTGGAA
>DASSWD010000200.1:0-2324 GCA_035705335.1 Marinobacter sp.
CGGCGTGACGGCGATTATCTGCATGACCGAGACTGGCGCAACGCCAAGGCTGATGTCCCGCATTAAATCCAGCCTGCCAATCTTCGCGTTCTCCCGGCATCACACCACCCAGCACCGGGTGGTGATGTATCGCGGCGTTCAGACGGTTCCGTTTGATTCCGCCAAACTGCCAAACGAGCAGACCAATGCCGAAGCCATTGCTGAGCTGCAACGGCGTGATGTGGTGAAAGACGGCGACCTCGTGGTGATCACCAAAGGCGATTACGTCAACGCCCAGGGCGGCACCAACACCATGAAAATCGTTCGCGTGGGTACTGAGATCCGCTGACGAAAAAGCGGGCCGTTGGCCCGCTCTGATGTTTTGAATTCATGTTGACGACACATGAACCGTTTGCCAGTTACCGCGAGGTAACTGGCTTTTTTATGCCCTTGGCCCGGCCGCCCGTTAAAGATCCGCCAGACTGGCCCGGGCGATGTCGGTGATCTCATCCCACCGGCCTGCGGCGATGGCATCCGCCGGCGTCAGCCAGGAACCGCCCACCGCTTTTACGTTCTTCAGCGCCAGGTAATCCGCCGCCGTTTTGCGGTTGATGCCGCCAGTCGGGCAAAAAGTCACGTCCGGGAACGGGCCACTGAACGCTTTCAGCGCCGGAATCCCACCGGACACCTCTGCCGGGAAGAACTTGAATTCCCGGTAACCGAACGCGTACCCCATCATCAGCTCGGAGACGGTGGAAATGCCCGGCAACAAAGGCGCTTCGGAGGTGACACCGAATTCGAGGATGGCTTCGGTCACGCCCGGGGTAATCACAAATTGCGCACCGGCGGATTCCACCTGGCGATACTGGGCAATGCTGGTCACGGTACCAGCGCCGACCCAGGCTTCGGGAATGGCTTTGCGAATCTGTTCGATGGCGCGCACGCCGTGCTCGGTGCGCAGAGTAATTTCCAGCACCCGAATGCCGCCATCTACCAGCGCGCGGCACAGCGGCAGCGCGTCTTCGGCATTCTGGATGGCAATCACCGGCACCAGCGGCGATGCGCCCAGCACCGCCTGTACCCGGTCGCGATGATAATCAGATAGTTGATTCATTGAAGTCTCCAAAACATGTCTCTTTCATCAGGCCAGGACGCTCAGGCGCTCCAGAATACTTTGAGCCCGGGCTTCAGAAAGCCGCGAATCGGCATCGCATTGACCTGATCCACAGCCGATGCCGCTTTTGCCAGGGTATCCAGCTTGTCGTCACCCTTCAGGTGCAGGGCCGTCAGTCTTGCCTGACTCAGAATCGGGAACGACAGGGTAATCCGGCTCTGCGCCTGGGACGGCGGATGAATGGCAACCGCCGGCTCACTCTCGGCCGCCGTCATGGCTCGATGCAGTTCCGGCGCATCCGGAAACAGCGAGGCGGTATGACCATCGTTGCCCATGCCCAGAATCAGCACATCGATGGGCTGGTTCAGCTCCCGTAACGCAGCCGTGACCGCAGGCATACCGTCCTCCGGTGTGTCACCACTCTGCTTGAGCGAGACGAACTTGGCGGCTGCCGCTGGCCCTGCCAGCAAATGCTGCTTCACCAGCGCGGTGTTGCTGGCCGGATCAGATTCCGGCACCCAGCGCTCATCCGCCAGCGCCACGTCTACCCTCGCCCACTCCAGTGGCTCCTGGCTGAGAACCTTGAAGAACGGCAGTGGCGTCGAACCACCCGACACCACCAGGCTGGCGCGCGGCGCTTCGACCAGACGGCGGCCCAAAGCAGCCGCCACAGTTTTGGCCAGTTGCCGGGCCACGGCATCGGCACTACTGCCGGCAATCAGTTCAACACCGTCCGGCAGCTTAAGCTCAGGCGTCTTCATACCAGCTCCTCCCGTCCCGGGTAATCATGGCGATGGACGCCACCGGCCCCCAGGTGCCTGAGGCATAACGCTTGGGCGGCTCGTCGCTGTCGTGCCAGTTCTGGATCACCTGATCGACCCAGCGCCACGCATACTCCACCTCGTCCCGGCGCACGAACAGGTACTGATTGCCCTTCATGACTTCCCACAGCAAACGCTCATAGGCATCCGGAATGCGGTCACTTTCGAAGGTTTCGGAAAAGGTCAGCTCAAGCGGGCCCTGACGCAGGCGCATGCCCTTGTCCAGCCCCTGGTCCTTGGTCAGGATTTTCAGCGCCATGCCTTCATCAGGCTGCAGGCGGATGATCAGCTTGTTGTTGGCCAGATGCTTCTGGTCGGAATCAAAGATGTAGTGAGGCGCCGGTTTGAAGTGGATAATGATCTGGGACATCTTCTCCGGCAGGCGTTTGCCCGTTCGCAGGTAAAAAGGC
>DASSWD010000201.1:0-6900 GCA_035705335.1 Marinobacter sp.
CCCTTTAAGCGTCATACCGTCAAATGCTTTTTGATTAACTCATCCGCCAACCCTCTAATCTCACCCTCAGCAACCCCCCGCCCCCGATCCAAAATCACAAACCGATCCGCATACTTCCTCGCAAACGGCAACTTCTGCTCAACCAGCAGCACCGTCAGTCCGTCTTCCTCGATGAGGCGGCGAATAACCTCCCCAATCTGCGCCACAATATTTGGCTGAATCCCCTCCCCCGGCTCATCCAGAATCAGCAGCCTGGGCTCAATCACCAGCGCTCGGCCAATAGCCAACTGTTGTTGCTGGCCACCAGAGAGATCACCACCTCTGCGGTGTTTCATTTCCTTCAGCACCGGAAATAGCTCGTACACCCGGTCCGGTATTTTCTTGCTGCCGTCCTTACGCACGGCCAAACCCGTGCGCAGGTTTTCTTCCACCGTCAGCAGCGGGAATATCTGCCGGCCCTGCGGCACGTAGCCAATCCCCAGTCGTGACCGGTCTTCGATTTTCTTTTTGGTCAGTTCCACGTCTTGTGCAAATTCAATGCTGCCGCTCTTGGTGGTTTCCTCGCCTATGATGCATTTCATCAGGGTAGTTTTGCCCACGCCGTTGCGGCCCATTACGCAGGTGCACTAGCCCTGGGGGATGTCTAGGTCCAGATCCCAGAGGGTGTGGCTTTCGCCGTAGTATTGGTTGAGCTTGCGGATCTTGAGCATTACGCCTCCTCCCCAAGGTAGACCTTGATTACTTCCGGGTCCCCGAAAGCCCGGTCTGGCAAAGCCGGTACCAGTTCAATGCCCTTAACTCCCGCGAGATCGAGCAAAAAATTGCCCACTGAGTCACAGAAAAATCCCAGCAAAACAATGAACTTGGGTTCACCGCAAAACCCACAGCCCTGTGCGATATGTCGCACATGTCGCAGAGCGTATGTCCGATTTTTAATGATTCGTACCGGCGTAGAATCAACATTGTCAGGGATGACGCGCCAGCACGGATGCTGGCTCAGGGAGGAGATCTCCAGGGATTCAGGAGCGCCCCACAGGATGTGGGACAGGGACGAATACAAGGACGATGCGCAACGGAGTTTGCGCTACCCGACGGAACGGGACTACAGGGAAGATCGCACGGACGACGCACTCAGGATGAGTTGCCGCCTGAAGGATCAGGCAGGGGTCAGCCACGGAATTTCGGGATTACACGGACTGTAGTCCCCTTCCGTGCACCATCACACGGTTTCCCGCCCGCTTTGCTGTTGACCGCACTGAATCACTCTTGATTACTATCCCGCAACGCGCCGTCATACCTGACATTCAAACGATAACGACGAATGAATGCAGGAGTTCTCTGAATGACACGCTTTCCTTTCTTCGCAGCCCTGGTGCTGCTGTTCAGCCTGATGACCGGCGTGGTTCACGCTAACGAGCCGGTGAACATCAACACCGCCGATGTAGCCACACTCGCCTCTCTCGACGGCATTGGCGAAGCCAAGGCCCAGGCCATTGTTGAGTACCGCGACACCAACGGCCCGTTTGCCAGCGCCGACGCGCTGACCAATGTCAAAGGCATTGGTAACGCCACCCTGCAGAAAAACGCAGACCGCATTACCGTTGAGTGATAGTTGAGTGATAGTTGAGTGAAGGTTGAGCGGGCGGCCACTGTTGCCGCCCGCTGTTCCTGTGGCGCGGTCAGTGCTGCCGCGAATCAACTGCCTTTGCGCTGCTTCTCAAACATGTCCGGCTGCAGAATCTCGATCCAGTAGCCGTCCGGGTCTTTGATAAAGGCCAGGCCTTTCATCTTGCCGTCGTCCGGCTTTTTCACGAACTCCACACCTAGCTTTTCAAACCGGTCACAGGCCGCATACACGTCCGGTACGGCGATGCCAATGTGGCCAAAGCCCTGGGGCTGGTCGTTGCCGTTGTGGTAAGCGAAGTCCTTGTCATCTTCGGTGCCCCAGTTGTGGGTCAGCTCCAGCATGGCTTCCCGGCCGAAGGTGTAGGTGGTGCGGTGGGCATCGTCGCTGGGCACAAACTGGGCCTGCTTCGGGTCCAGGTAGCCCAGAAAGTACAGGGTGAACTTCATTTCCGGGAAATCCAGCTTGCGCACCAGGTGCATCCCCAGCACGCGGGTGTAGAAGTCCATGGAGCGCTCCGGTTCCTTGATGCGCATCATGGTCTGATTGAACACATAGCCTTCTGTCTCGGGCACCGGATCGCTGTAAAGGCCGGGCGCCTGCTCGAAATGCTTGGGCATGTTCGTATCCTTCTAAAGTAAGTGTGAATGGCGTCGGAACAAACGCTGTATAAGGACTAACTGTGTGTCAAATCATGGAAATTCAAGGGCGAAACCCGCCTGTGATAGACTCATGTGCGTTTTTGGCCACCAGCAGCGCGGCCTTTGACCAACCCGCCATCCAACCCGGTACAGAGCCTCTCTATGGATTTTCAGGCCCCCAACACCCTGGCGGAACAGATCGCCAATTACCTGGCCGAACGCATCATGACCGGGCAGATTCGCCCCGGCGAACGGGTGCAGGAAGCCACCCTGGCCGCCGAACTGGATGTCAGCCGGGCCTCAGTGAAAGAGGCACTGTATACCCTGGAGCGCTGGCATCTGGTGGAGATCAAACCCCGCAAGGGCGCGTCCGCCACCCTGCTGAACGCCGATTACGCCGCCGAGCTGTATGACGTCTACATGCAGCTGCTGAAGATGCTCGCCATCCGGTTGTGCGAGCGCTGGCAGGAAGCCGACAAGCCCCGGATGCTGAACACCGTGCAGCGAGTGGTGGCGCGCATCCGCCAGCCCGGCGCCGACATTACTGCGGTAGTGGAAGCCAGTTTCGAGGTGATGGAAACCTGCTGCGAGTTGGTCGGCAACCCGTACCTCAGCGAAGCGCTGTCCAACTTCAAGCCGGCGGTCAGCCGCGCGTACTACCTGAGCGCCGACCGCTATCGCCAGGGCCTGGCGCATACCAGCCAGTTTTTTACCGAACTGCCCCAGGCTGTGCTGGCACGGGATGCCGAACGCGCCCAGGCGCTGATTCACGACTTCGGAGAGCATCAGAAGGCCCTCATCCGAAAGGCGCTGGCCACCGGCGGGGCGTCATGACCCAGCACGTGGAAAGCCGTGAACAGGGCCAGGCCTCCTGGCGCCGCCTGGCCGTGTTCAGCCTGATTTTTATCGCCCTGACCGGCGTCGGCCTTTACACGGTTTACGACCGCTTTGCTGGGCGCAGTTTCCGCTTTGATGACCGCCTGCTGGCCCCCGGCTTTCTGGCTAGTGCCGCCGCGTTGCTGCTGATCTACTTTGCCGCCGACGGATTGCGCCTGCACTTTACCCTGCGGGCCCTGGGTCACCGCCTGGCGCCGCGCAAGCTGACCAAGCTGGTGTTCATCAATCTGTTTTTCTCCAACGTGACGCCGATGGCCACCGGCGGTGGCTTTGCGCAGATCTGGTTCATGACCCGCCACGGCGTGCCGCTGGCCCGGGCAACGGCCGCCACCACCATCCGCACCCTGTTGGCCGTGGTGTTCATCTTTTCCCTGACCCCAGTGTTTCTGTTCACGCTGGAGCCACTGCAAGGGCGTGCCTGGAGTGGCAGCATCGGCGTGGCGCTTGCAGTCTTCGTTGTGCTGTATCTGGGTTTCTTCGCCACCCTGCTGTTCCGCACCCGCTGGCTGATTCGCCCGCTCGGCGCGGTGATTGCCGGTGTCCGCTCACTGCGGCTGATCAACACCCGCCGGCACGACCGCTGGCAGTTCCGCCTGCGACGGGAAACCCTCGGTTTCGCCCAGAGCTTCCGGGACTACAGCCAGGGCGAGACCCGGTTCGTGGTACTGTCGGTGGTGTTCACGGTGGTTTTCCTGCTGAGTCTGTTCAGCTTTCCCGCCCTGCTGATTGGTACCCTGGGCTACGATGTCGATTACCTGGTGTCGGTGGGCTTGCTGGTGGTCACCACGTTCGTGATGTACTTTTCACCAACGCCAGGGGCATCTGGTATCTCGGAGGGGGTGTTTGGCAGCTTCTTCAGCGGGCTGTTGCCGGGCAGCCACCTGATCCTGGTGATCGTGGCCTGGCGCTTTCTGACCATTTATCTGGGCATGCTGGTGGGGCTGGTGGTGCTCCAGCGGGAACTGGTCAAAAACCATCGGAGGCAGGGATGACCCGATTCCACCCGTTACGCATTCTGTTCTATCTGTGCCTGCTGATCGTGGTGGCACTGGTGGGCTACAAGTTTTACCTGAACTTCCTCACACAGGATTTTGAGGCCGTCCACAGCGAGCAGGTGGAACGCATCTATGAGCGGGTTGAGCCGGGCAGCCCAATGCGCTTCGCCGTGGTGGGCAACATCAACAACTCCGTCGGCATTTTCGAGCGGCGCATGATTCCGGCGCTGAACAACGCCAACCTGGATTTCCTCGTGTCCGCCGGCAATGCCGTCAGTGGCGGCGGTGAAGACAAGTACCGCGCCCTGTACGGAACCCTCGGCAACCTGGAGATACCCTACCTGCTGACCTTCGGCGCCCACGAGTTCGAGGATTTCGGCAGTTTCCGGTTTTACGAGCACTTTGGCCCGCACTACTACAGCATCCGCACCGGCAACACCCGCCTGATCTTCCTGGACAGCACCGGCAAGACCCCCTGGCGCTGGCAACTGCGCTGGCTGCGGGACCTGCTCGCCCAGGACACCAGCAACGCCCGCATTCTGTTCATCGGCCACCCACCCATTGAACACGACCAGCCGGAGCTGTTCCGGGACGAAGAGGACTACCTGCAGCCGGAGTCCTTTCGCACCGAATTGATGGCCGCCATTCAGGAGCTGGGCATCGACCTGGTGTTCTCCTCAAACCTGGCCCTGTACGCTGAACAGACCGTCGGCGACACCCGGTTCATCACCACCGGCGGCGCGGGTGGCCTGGTGTTCAACACCGACAACAGCTTTTACCACTACGTCGAGGTCTTGGTGTCGCCCGATGGCGATATCCAGCACCAGGTGAAAGCCATGGACGTGGGCCAGCACCCGGTCTGGAAGCGGCTGGAAAGCCTGTGGTTCTTTATCTACTCCCTGTTCTACACCGGTTATCTGAACTTTATTCTGATTGTCTCGGTGTTCCTGGCCATCACCATTAAGCTGTATCAGTTGATCTTCGTGGGCAAGAACTACTACCCGGATTACGACCTGGACCCCACGCCCTGGCTGGACAAGCCGTTACGGGTGGCCATGTTCACCAACAACTACCTGCCGTTCATCGGCGGGGTGCCGATTTCCATCGAGCGGCTGCGGCGCGGGCTGGAAAGCCACGGCGATCAGACCCTGATTGTCGCGCCCCGGTACCGGGACCAGCCGGAACAGGAAACCCGGGTGGTGCGGGTGCCGTCACTGCTGGCTATGGGCGAGAAGCGGGAGTTTCGCCTGGCTAACATCTTCCTGGCGCGCGTTCGCCGGGCGGTGCGCGTGTTCCGGCCCGACATCATCCACGTGCACCATCCGTTCTGGCTCGGCAGCCTCGGCGTGTTCATGGCCCGGGTTCTGCGGGTGCCGGTCATCTACACCTACCACACCCGGCTGGAACACTACGCCCATTTCGTGCCACTGCCGGGCAGGCTGTTCCGCAACCTGATTTCCCACGCGCTGATCAAGCGCTTCGCCAACGGCTGCGACGGTGTGATCGTGCCCACCTACTCCACCGAGGAGTACCTGCGGATGATCGGGGTGATCACCCCCACATTCGTGCAACCCACCGGCATTGAATACCTCCGGTTCCAGCAGGTGGACCCCGTCGCCCTGGACCAGTTGCGGCAGCAACAGCGCCTGGGGGATGAGAAGGTTCTGGTCAGCGTGTCGCGGCTGTCGAACGAAAAGAACATCGACTTCATGATCGACGCCATCCAGCAACTGCGCCAGACCACCCAGGTGCCGTTCCGGTTCCTGATGATCGGCGATGGCCACCAGCGGGACCGGCTGCAGCAGCGCATTGATGAATTAACGCTGGGCGACGTGGTCACGCTGGTGGGTGCAGTGCCGCCGGAGGACATGGCGCTCTGGTACAGCCTGGGGGATGTCTTTGTGTTCGCCTCCAAATCCGAAACCCAGGGCATGGTGATTCTGGAGGCCATGTCGGCCGGGCTGCCGGTGGTGGCGGTGCGTTCCAGCGGCATCGAAGACGTGGTGCGGGACGGGGTCAACGGCTACAAAACCCCGGAGAACCAGACCCAGTGGCTGGCACGGGTTCAGACACTGCTGGAGGATGACGCCCTGCGTGAAGCGCTATCCGGCAAGGCCCGGGAATTTGCCGCCGGGTTTTCGGTGGAGCAGTTCGCGGCCGACGTGCGCCGCATCTACGCCACCACCCTGGCGGCCCAGGAAAAACGCCGTGAGGAAGGCCCGTATCACCACGTTGGCCGACCGCACTGATTGGTTTAAACAAGGCTGCGAATTTGGGATTAAAACCCGTACAGCAGGGACAACGAGGTTTCGGTATCGGTGCTGTCGGCGCCTTCCGGGGCATCCGAGACGTGCTTGACCCGGAACGCCGCTTTCATGGACAGACTGCCAACGATGGTAGCCTGCAGTGACGTGACGGATTCGGAGATGGTGTTGTTCTCGTCCAGTCCCACTTCCGTGCTCAGCTTCTGCCGGAACAGGGAGTTGGCGGTCAGCTCGTAGTCGAACTGGGCGGCAAACCGGGCGATCGCTTCCTCTTCGGTGTCCTCACCCTGATCATTGACCATCTCCAACTTGTTGTAGCGATAACCGACACCGGCCGACAGGTCCAGGAACGAGCGTTCGCCCAGGGACCAGACCCGGTTGCCGTAACCGGTGGTCAGGGTGGATTCAAAGTCGTAGCCGGAGAACCGGTCGTCCTCGTAGGCACCCCGCAGGTACCAGTACTGGTCATCGGCAAACTT
>DASSWD010000202.1:0-3549 GCA_035705335.1 Marinobacter sp.
AGCATGGCAACCACCGCCTGGGGAATCATCGGCATGTAGATGATTACCCGGTCGCCTTTGCCAATGCCGTGCTCTCTCAACGCACCGGCAAACAGCGCGACGTCGTCCCGAAGCTGGTGGTAGGTGAAGGATTGCTGGGTCTGGGTGACCGGGGAGTCGTAGATCAGTGCGGTCTGGTCGCCGCGGCCAGCGCGGATGTTGGCATCCAGAGCGACGTCACTGGTGTTGAGCGTGCCGTCAGGAAACCATTCGCCGTGGCCGTTTTCCAGTGGCTGCCAGATGGTCTCAGGTGGGGTGAACCAGTCAATGTTCGCGGCCTGCTCGCGCCAGAACTTATCCCGCTGGTTGATGGACCGGCGGAATTCCGTGTTGTAACTCATGTGCTCCACCTCGGTTGTGCTGTTGTTGTTCTGCGGTTGCCTTAGTCAACTGTAGGAGCTTTCGCTTGGGGAGCTAGTAGACCATAGGCTTAGGGTCGGGGGTGGAGGCCCGGCAAGCCTATTCGTCGTCTGGGTTGATGCCGGTGATGGTGGCTTCCACCCGGCCTTTGCCGAGCCGTGCTGAAATCGCCTGACCGGACTTGAGATGGCTGGCGTCGCGCACGATCCGTTCCTGATCATCCCGGACGATAGCGTAGCCGCGGCCCAGTGTTGCCAGGGGGCTGACCAACTGGAGTGCTTCGGCGTGGCGTTGTAGCCGCTCGGTGTGCGTCCGCAACTGCGCACGCATGGCCTGATCCAGTCGCTGCTGGCTGCGGGACAGGCTGGCCTGGGCAAGTATCAGTGCGCGGCGCGGAGACTGGCTGGCCAAGCGCTGCTGCAGATGGTTGGTGCGGGTCTGCCGAATCGCCAACTGCTGGCCAACCACCTTGAACAGTCGGGATTCCAGCTCATCAAGACGCTGGGCTTTATCCTGCAGTTCTCGCCTGGGGTCGCGCAGCCGGGCTGACAGGTGTGCCAGCAGGGTGTGCTTGCGCTCCAGAAAACGTCGGCCGGCCTGGTGAAGGCGCGCGTGTTGCTCCTGGACCCGCCGGAGCCAGACCTGCTGGTCCGGAGAGATTTTCTCGGCCGCCGCCGAAGGCGTCGGTGCACGCAGATCTGCCACAAAATCCGCAATGGTGATGTCCACTTCATGGCCGACGGCGCTGACCGTGGGAATTGAACAGCCGGCGATGGCCCTGGCCACGGATTCCTCGTTAAAGCACCACAGATCTTCGATCGACCCACCGCCCCGGCCGATGATCAGTACATCAGCCACGCCATGGCGCTGGGCCAATTCGATAGCACGAACGATATCGGCTGTCGCGGCCTGTCCCTGGACGGCAGTGGGGTAGAGGGTGACAGGTATCGCCGGGCAACGTCTTGCCAGCACGGTCAGAATATCGTGCACCGCCGCACCGGTAGCGGAGGTTACCACGCCGATGTGTCTCGGGGTCTGGGGAATGGTTTTCTTCCGGGCCGGGTCGAACAGGCCCTCAGCCTGCAGTTTGATTTTAAGCGCCTCGAACGCCTGCTGCAGTGGTCCGAGACCCGCAGGCTCCAGTTGCTCCACAACAATCTGGAAGTCACCCCGGTTCTCATACAATGTCACCTTGCCGCGAATCCGGATCTGGTCGCCTTCCCTTGGTGGAGTGCGGATACGCTGGTTGGCGCCCCGGAACATGGCGCAACGAATCTGGCACTTCTGATCCTTCAGGGAGAAGTACCAATGCCCCGAAGATGGGCGGGAAAAACCGGAGATCTCGCCCTCCACCCAGACCTGCATGAAGCTGGTTTCGAGCAAGTGGCGCGCCTGATGGTTCAGTTCACTGACGCTGAGCGCGGGGGGTCGGCTGTCCGGGTAAGGGGTGCTCAAACGATGGTCTCCGGGAATAGTCATAAGCAATAGCCGAAAGAGACGGGTAAAAATAACGGAAATTCAAAAAGATGCAACCAGACCGCGAAAACCGCGCGGTTTACTGTCTGCTGGCGCCACTTTATAATGGATCGATTATGGAATTCGCTTTGCTGCCGCTGTCTCTCGGCAGCAACAGCGTTCCAAACTTAGCATGATCAAAAGGCGGATCCCAATGCTGCGAATTGCCGAAGAAGCCCTCACGTTCGACGATGTTCTCCTTGTTCCCGGATACTCTGAAGTGCTGCCGCATCAGGTCAATCTGCAGACCCAACTGACCAAGGGTATCACTCTGAACATCCCGTTGCTGTCTGCCGCCATGGATACCGTCACCGAGGCCGAGCTGGCGATCGCCATGGCTCAGGAAGGTGGTATCGGCATCATGCACAAAAACATGTCGGCAGAGCAGCAGGCCGCTGCGGTTCGCAAGGTGAAAAAGTTTGAAAGTGGCGTGGTCAAGGACCCGATCACCGTGTCGCCGGGCACGACGGTGCGCGAACTGGTCGATATCACCACCGCCAACAACATTTCTGGCTTGCCGGTGGTCGATGGTAATGATCTGGTTGGCATCGTCACCGGCCGTGACATCCGGTTCGAAAGCCGCATGGACACGCTGGTTCGGGACATCATGACACCGAAAGAGAAGCTGGTTACCGTCCGCGAGGGGGCCAGCCTCGAGGATGTGAAAGAGTTGCTGCATCGCCACCGCATCGAAAAAGTGCTGGTGGTGAACGACGACTTCCAGCTTCGGGGCCTGGTCACCGTCAAGGACATCCAGAAGGCCAAAGACTACCCCTTGGCCTGTAAAGACGACCAGGGCCGCCTGCGGGTAGGCGCTGCCGTCAGCACCGGGGGTGACACCGAGGCCCGTGTTGCGGCACTCGCGGAGGCCGGCGTGGATGTGATCGTGGTGGACACTGCCCATGGCCATTCCCGTGGCGTGATTGAGCGCGTTCGCTGGGTCAAGCAGAACTTCCCCGACGTGCAGGTGATTGGCGGCAATATTGCCACCTCCCACGCCGCTCTGGCCCTGGCGGATGCCGGTGCAGACGCGGTCAAGGTGGGTATCGGCCCCGGTTCCATCTGCACCACGCGGATTGTTGCCGGTATCGGTGTGCCCCAGATTTCAGCGGTGTCCAACGTGGCGGCTGCGCTCAGGGACCGCGGCGTTCCGGTGATCGCGGACGGCGGTATCCGGTTCTCGGGTGACATCGCCAAAGCGATTGCCGCTGGCGCCCACAGTGTGATGATCGGCAGCCTGCTGGCCGGTACCGACGAAGCGCCCGGTGAAGTGGAGCTGTTCCAGGGCCGCAGCTACAAGGCCTACCGGGGCATGGGTTCGATCGGTGCCATGGGTCAGGGGTCCAGTGACCGCTATTTCCAGGACGCCAGCAAAGGTATCGAGAAGCTGGTGCCGGAGGGCATTGAAGGTCGCGTGGCCTGCAAGGGCCCGATGCGCAACATCGTGCACCAGCTGGTGGGCGGTCTGCGGGCCGCCATGGGTTATACCGGCAGCGCCACCATGGACGAGATGCGCACCAAGCCGGAGTTTGTCCGCATTACCAACGCCGGTATGCGAGAGAGCCATGTACACGATGTGACCATCACCAAGGAAGCACCGAACTACCGAATCGGTTAATGATTGCCTGATCTGAT
>DASSWD010000203.1:0-8718 GCA_035705335.1 Marinobacter sp.
TGGGAGTATGACAAGGGCCCGGATCGCCTGTTGGCGTTACTTCAGGAACTGCGGGCCCGTGACGCACGATTTCGCCTGAGCGTGGTGGGCGAGGGCTTCCGGAACTATCCGAAGGCCTTTGACCAGATCCGGAACGGATTCGCCGATCGCATCGAGCGCTGGGGCTTTCTGCCGGCACGCGAGGATTACGACCGGCTGTTGCAACAGGCCGATGTGGTGGTCTCCACCGCGCTGCATGATTTTCAGGGCCTGTCGATGCTCGAAGCCATGGCCGGCGGCTGCGTGCCGCTGGCGCCGGACCGGCTGGCCTATCGGGAATACGTGCCGGATGTTTGTCGCTATCCAAGCCATGAGGATGATCCGGATGTGGAGGCAAGGGCCGCAGCAGACACGCTGCAACGATTAATGCAGGAACGCCCCGCGCCGGCCTCGCCGGACAGCTGGCGGGCATCATTCCTGGCGGCCGACTACCGCGGTTTGATCACCGATTTTCTGGTAAGCACCTGAGTCGGCTTCCGTGAATTCCCGTAGATTGCTTACCTTTGCGGTGTCGCTCTGGTAGACTCCGCCGCTCTTTTGACACCCGAAACCCACATTCTGATCGCCAAGACGACTCTGCTGACTGTGACGATTCTTCCGCCCTAGCGCTTTGCCCCCCCCCCTCGCTTGCCTTGATTGCTGAGCCTGCCAGTGCCTTTCTGATTTGGCGCGTTGATCGGCTGTGCTCTGAAAAACCGACGTTATCCAACGGACCTGTTGTCTATGATAAACACGCTGAAAAACCAGTGGTTCTCCAACCTCCGTGGCGATCTGCTCGCTGGTATTGTGGTGGCCCTGGCTCTGATTCCCGAAGCCATCGCGTTTTCCATCATCGCCGGTGTTGACCCCAAAGTGGGTCTGTACGCCTCCTTTTGTATTGCCGTAATCATCGCCTTTGTTGGCGGGCGCCCAGGTATGATCTCGGCCGCCACTGGCGCCATGGCGCTGTTGATGGTAACCCTGGTGAAAGAACACGGGCTGGAGTACCTGCTGGCCGCTACCCTGCTGACCGGTGTCTTCCAGATCATCGCCGGTTATCTGAAGCTCGGCGCGCTGATGCGGTTTGTCTCTCGCTCCGTGGTCACCGGCTTTGTGAATGCCCTGGCGATCCTGATTTTCATGGCCCAACTGCCGGAACTGACCAACGTTACCTGGCAGGTCTACGCCATGACCGCGGCGGGGCTGGGGATTATTTACCTGTTTCCGCTGATACCGACGGTGGGCAAAGTGATTCCATCCCCGCTGGTGTGCATTGTCACACTGACCGGTGTGGCGATGTTCCTCGGCCTGGACATCCGCACGGTCGGCGACATGGGCGAGTTGCCGGATACACTGCCGATTTTCCTGTGGCCAGACGTGCCGCTGACCCTGGAAACCCTGATGATCATTCTGCCGTATTCCCTCGGCCTGGCGGTGGTGGGCCTTCTGGAGTCCATGATGACGGCGACCATTGTCGACGACCTGACCGACACCCCGAGCGACCGCAACCGCGAGTGCAAAGGCCAGGGCATTGCCAACATTGGCTCCGGCCTGTTGGGCGGTATGGCCGGCTGCGCGATGATTGGCCAGTCCATCATCAACATCAAATCCGGTGGCCGCACCCGGCTGTCGACCCTCACGGCGGGTGTGTTCCTGCTGATCATGGTGCTGCTATTGGATAAGTGGCTGGTGCAGATTCCCATGGCCGCCCTGGTGGCGGTGATGATCATGGTATCGATTGGTACCTTCAACTGGGTATCCATCAAGAATCTGAAAGAGTACCCGCTGTCCACCAACATTGTGATGGTGGTAACCGTCGTGGTGGTCGTCGCGACCCACAATCTGGCCTTTGGCGTGCTGGCTGGTGTGTTGCTGTCATCCTTGTTCTTTGCGAACAAGATCGGGCATTTCATGGTCGTTCGGTCACGCTATGATGGCGAATCAGATACCCGTACCTACGATGTGGTCGGCCAGGTGTTTTTCAGCTCTTCGGAGAAGTTCCTGTCGTCATTTGACGTACAGGAAGGCGTTAAACGCGTGATCATAGATCTCGGTCGAGCGCATTTTTGGGATATCACGGCGGTCGCAGCGCTCGACAAGATTGTCTTGAAATTCCGCCGCTCAGGATCGGATGTCACGGTGCTCGGTCTGAATGAGGCCAGCGCAACCATTGTGGATCGCTTTGGCATCCATGATAAACCCGACACAGCCGGGCGACTGCTGGCACACTGAGCCAGACCGGTATTACCGTTGTCGGATCAGTGGCCCTGGTCCGGCACTTCCCGAATCCGCCCCTGCTCGTCAATGGCCACGTACACGAAGAGCCCCTCGGTCACTTTTCGGGGGTTGCGGGCGGTGCGGTCCAGTGTCCAGACCTCCACGTTGATCTTCATCGAGCTGCGGCCGATGTCCACCAGATCGCAATACAGGCCAACCTGAGAGCCCACTCGCAAGGGCGACAGAAATTCCATTCGGTCCATAGCCACCGTGGCGTTGCGGCCTTGGGAAACGCGCCCGGCCAGAAATGCGGCGGCAATGTCCATCTGTTTGACCAGCCAACCGGCAAAGACATCGCCATTAGCGTTGGTGTCTGCAGGAAGCGGAACTACTTGAAGCACCAATTCGCCCCGGGGCCTGGGTTTGTCATCGTCGTATGCGGTCATCGCGTGTGCCTGCTAGGTCTTTGAAGTTGTTTTCCACGCATGGTAGCGGTCCTGCGGCGCCGCGCAAGAAAATTTCGGTGCTTCGGTCTATATTTCAAATGCTGTAACAAAGTTGTCACAGACTCTCCTTAGGATGCATTCATCGGTAAAGCAGATCCGACATAACGTGAAAACCGACACTGGAGAAACGTGATGAAAATGAACAAGATTTTTGCCTCAGTAGCACTGGCCGGCTCCGTTGCCGCGCTGTCTGCTCCGGCCATGGCTCGTGACACCATCAGCATCGTAGGCTCGTCCACGGTTTATCCGTTCGCCACGGTTGTCGCTGAGCGCTTCGGCACCAAGACCGACTTCCCGACTCCGAAGCTCGAATCCACCGGTTCAGGTGGCGGGTTGAAGTTGTTCTGCCAGGGTGTTGGCACCCAGCACCCGGACATCACCAATGCCTCCCGTCGCATGAAAACGTCTGAGTACGACATGTGCATGGAGAACGGTGTCGAGGAGATTACCGAATTCCGCATTGGCTCCGATGGCATTGTTATCGCCAGCTCGAATCAGGCTGGTGAGCTGACCGACCTGACGCTCCAGGAACTGTTCCTGGCTCTGGGCAAGGAAGTACCGAACCCTGAAAACGAGAACGAGCTGATCCCCAATCCCTACAAGATGTGGAGCGAGATCGATTCTGACCTGCCAAACGTGGCCATCCGCGTGATGGGGCCGCCCCCGACCTCTGGTACCCGCGACTCGTTCAACGAGCTGGCGCTGCAGGGCGGATGCGAAGACCTGCCCGCGGTCGCCAACATGAGCGAAGACGAGATGGAAACCGTTTGCCAGAGCATTCGCGAAGACGGCGCTTTCATCGAGGCTGGCGAGAACGACAACCTGATCGTCCAGCGCCTGGTGGATGACCCTGAGCTGTATGGTGTTTTTGGCTACAGCTTCTTTGAGGAAAATGCCGACCGCCTGCAGGTGGCAAGCCTGAACGGCGTGGAGCCCACGGCTGAGGCTATTTCTGAAGATCAGTACCCGGTTGCCCGCTCCCTCTTCTTCTACGTCAAGAAAGCGCACATCGGTGTGATCCCTGGAATCCGCGAGTATGCCGAGGAGTTTGTCAGCCCGGCTGCCATGGGTGAAAATGGTTACCTGAAAACCATTGGCCTGATTGTACCGACCCGCGAGGCCCTGATGGATCTCCAGGACAAGGCACAGAACATGCCGAACCTGCAGAAAAGCGAACTGATGTAATCACCACCCGCAAGGGAAAATGACAAGGGTGCAGGCCTGTTAGGGCCCGCACCCTTTCTTACGTAAAAAGCCGCAAGTGCAAATTACGGCCTTAATCTTTACACTTGTGGCCAAATTGCAGTGTCAGACGGGATCATTCATGCAAGCATCTACACTCCTTCTGTTGACCTTCGTTCTGGCCCTGGTGGCCTACGGGTTTGGATATGCCCGGTCCCGGGCACTGGCGATGCCTCTGGGGGGTATACGCCATCTCAAGTCGCTTCCCTCCTACTACGGTGCCAGAGCGGCGCTCTGGTGCGTCATCCCGGCATTGCTGGTGCTGGCGATGTGGGCAGCTTTCCAGGATAAGGTGATTCTCTCACTGGTAATGGGATCCCTGCCGCCGGAACTGGTACCCCAGACCGAAGGGCGTGCCAGCCTGCTGCTCAGCAAAATCAGTAATGTCGCCAGTGGCGCCCTGCCGCCTGATTTTGTCGAGCCCCCCATCATGGCGGCGGCAGAGCGCTTGAGCGCTCTGCGAGAGCAGAGCAGGATGCTGATGACCGCCCTGGTCATTTCGGTATCGGTACTTGCCGGTTTCCTCGGCTGGTTACGTATACAACCCAGGGTCAATGCCCGGGTTCAGGTTGAGGCTATTTTGAAGTGGCTGTTCTTTTCCTGTGCGGCGTTGGCAATTCTTACCACCATGGGAATTATCTTCTCTGTGGCATTCGAGACGTTCCGGTTTTTTGAGCGGGTGTCGTTTGTTGAGTTTTTCTTTGGTACCACCTGGAGCCCCCAGACCGCATTGAGAGCCGATCAGGTAGCTGCCGAGGGGGCTTTTGGTATGGTCCCGCTGTTCACCGGCACCCTGCTGATCTCGGTTATCGCCATGCTGGTGGCGGTGCCGGTGGGGCTGCTGTCAGCAATTTACCTGTCGGAGTATGCCAGCAGGAAGGTTCGCAACGCTTTCAAGCCGCTGCTGGAGATGCTGGCAGGTATTCCTACGGTGGTGTATGGCTTTTTTGCCGCACTTACCGTCGCGCCCTTCATCAGTGATTTTGCCGCCTCTTTCGGCATCAATGCCTCATCTCAAAGCGCGCTGGCAGCCGGGGCAGTCATGGGCATCATGATCATACCGTTTGTTTCTTCCCTGTCGGATGACGTGATCAATGCGGTTCCCCGCACTCTGAGAGACGGCTCGCTCGCCCTCGGAGCTACCCAGTCGGAGACCATGAAGAAAGTGATTTTCCCAGCCGCCCTGCCGGGCATCATGGGGGGAATTCTTTTGGCAGTCTCCCGCGCAATCGGTGAAACCATGATCGTGGTGATGGCGGCCGGACTGGCGGCAAACCTGACCGCTAACCCTCTGGACGCGGTCACAACCGTGACCGTACAGATTGTCACCTTGCTCACCGGCGATCAGGAGTTCGACAGCGCCAAAACACTGGCCGCCTTTGCGCTTGGTGCCATGCTTTTCCTCGCAACACTGCTGCTGAACGTTGTTGCCCTGAAAATCGTCCGTAAATACCGGGAACAATATGACTGATAAAGCCACTCAGGCGGAGATTGTCCGCCAATCCCTCAAGCGGCGTTATCGCAAGGAGCGTCGCTTTCGCGCGTACGGCATGGCGGCTATCGCCATTGCTCTCGGTGCGCTTGTTATCCTGTTCGCTGACATCATCGGCAAGGGCTACACGGGTTTCATCAAAACCACCATCACCCTGGAGGTGGAACTGGACGGTAAAATGATGTACCTGGACGACGCCACGGACGATCGCCAGCTCCGCATGGCTGACTTCATGGCACCGCTCATCCAGTCCCTGGTCAAGACGATACCTGAAGCGACCATGGAGGATCGTGAGGCGGTTCAGGAACTGATCAATCCCTATGCGTCCATCGCGCTGCGGGATGCGTTAAAGGCGAATCCGGAATGGCTGGGTACAACCCGAACCATGACCTTTTTGACGCATTCCAATGTCGAAGTCTATGTAAAGCACAGTGATGACGATGCTTACTCGATCCAGCTGACTGAACGCCAGCAGAACTGGGTTGACCAGTTATTGGCCAGTGGTGTTGTTGATACCGCCTTCAACGATGTGTTCTTCACCAGCGGCGATTCCCGGGACCCGGCGCAGGCAGGGATACTTGGAGCCGTGGTTGGCTCGCTGCTGACGATGATCATCACTCTGGTTCTGTCGTTTCCGATTGGAGTGGCGGCGGCCATTTATCTGGAGGAGTTCGCGCCCCAGAACAAGCTGACCGATTTTATCGAGGTCAACATCAACAACCTGGCAGCGGTGCCGTCGATCATCTTCGGCCTGCTGGGCCTTGCGGTGTTCATCAATCTGTTCGGCATGCCCCGTTCAGTGCCGTTGGTGGGGGGGCTGGTGCTGACCCTGATGACCCTGCCGACGATCATCATTTCCAGCCGGGCTGCGATCAAGAGCGTGCCGCCTTCGATTCGCGAAGCCGCCGAAGGTATTGGCGCCTCGAAAATGCAGGTGGTCCTGCACCATGTATTGCCGCTGGCCATGCCGGGTATGCTGACCGGTTCCATCATCGGCATGGCCCAGGCCCTGGGCGAGACAGCGCCCCTGCTGCTGATTGGCATGGTGGCCTTCATCGTGGATGTGCCCGAGGGATTTCTGGATTCTGCCACGGTCCTTCCGGTGCAGGTGTTCCTGTGGACCGGGAGCCCCGAGCTCGCCTTTATAGAACGTGCGTCAGCGGCCATCATGGTGTTGCTGGCTTTCCTGATCGGTATGAATGCACTGGCCATCTGGCTCCGCAAGCGACTTGAACGTCAGTGGTGAGGAGGAATTTTATGAATACTCTGAATACAACGGTGACCAGCGAAGCGGATCAGTCCGGGCAGGCTGCCATCCCGGTCCAGCCGGAACGGCCCTCGGAAACCATCATTGAGGAAGGGAAAACCGTGGGGCTGCCATTCTCGGATGACCCCAAATTCAAGCTTCGCAATGTCGAGGTTTTCTATGGCGAGGACCGGGCTATCAAGGACATCAGCCTGGACATCGCCCGGAATCAGGTGATTGCCTTTATCGGCCCCTCCGGCTGTGGCAAGTCGACCTTCCTGCGGTGTCTGAACCGGATGAACGACAGTATTAATACCTGTCGGGTCAGAGGGCAGCTGATGATTGACGACTACGATATCTACGATCCGAGGCGGGACGTGGTAGAGCTTCGGGCCCGGGTGGGCATGGTCTTCCAGAAACCCAATCCGTTCCCGAAAACGATCTACGATAATGTCGCCTACGGCCCCCGAATCCACGGTTTGGCCAACCGAAAGTCCGATCTCGACGAAATCGTGGAAAACAGCCTGCGCAAGGCCGGTCTCTGGGACGAAGTGAAGGATCGCCTCGACACTATGGCCACCGGCATGTCCGGCGGCCAGCAGCAGCGCCTGTGCATTGCCCGAGCTATCGCAGTCAGCCCGGAAGTGGTGCTGATGGATGAGCCCTGTTCGGCACTGGATCCGATCGCCACGGCCAGGATTGAGGAACTGATTGCCGAGCTCTCCGAGAGCTACACCATTGTTATCGTGACTCATTCGATGCAACAGGCGGCCCGGGTATCCCACCGTACCGCCTATTTCCACCTGGGCCATTTGGTGGAAGTAAACGAGACCAACAAAGTGTTCACGTCACCGGAGCATCAACTGACCGAATCCTATATCACCGGCCGGTTCGGCTGATTGCGGACCTGAGGAATTTTGGAGAAGACAAGTATGCCTACCAAGAAGGACGATATATACGGGGATCATATTTCCCACAAGTTCAATGATGAACTCATGGAGCTCAAGACCGAGTTCCTGAAAATGGGCGGCCTGGTGGAAACTCAGGTGGAGCGTGCTGTGGATGCGCTGATCAATGGCGATGGCCATGTGGCCGAAGAAGTCCGCGCCGGCGACAAGAAAGTGGACCAGATGGAAATCGATCTGGACGAGGAAGCCACGCTGATCATCGCCCGTCGTCAGCCGACGGCGCGGGACCTGCGCCTGGTCATCTCGGTCATCAAGATGGTGGCAGACCTTGAGCGGGTGGGCGACGAAGCCAAGAAAATCGCCAAAATGGCCATTCGCCTGAGCGAAGAGGGCCAGGCGCCGCGGGGCTATGTGGAAATTCGCCACATTGCCAACCACGTACTGACCATGCTGCACGATGCGCTGGACGCCTTTGCCCGTCTGGATTCCGAGCAGGCGCTGCGGGTCATGAAAGAAGACAAGCGGGTGGATGAGGAATACCAGGCGGCGGCCCGGACCCTGTTGACGTTCATGATGGAAGACACCCGGAACATCTCCCGCTGCATGTCGGTGATGTGGGTTCTGCGCGCCCTCGAACGGGTCGGCGACCACGCCTGTAACATTGCCGAGAACGTCATTTTCATGGTGAAAGGCAAAGACGTACGCCACACCCCGATGGAGGAAGCGGAAAAGGTGGTTGGCCGCTGATGCTTTAAAGGCGGGAAAGCATCGGCTTTTCCGCCTTTGCTCCATCCTGGAAGCCGCACTGCTTTCAATCACGCCTAAGCTACACGGCCTGCGACGAACTCGGCACTTGACTGGTCTTTACGCCTGTTTCATTTTGTCCGTGTAGGGCGGCCAGCCCATGGGCTTGCCGGCGAGCAGGTGCAGGTGGATGTGATACACCGTCTGGCCTCCGTGTTCCCCGCAGTTCATCACCACCCGGTAGCCGTCGTCGGCAAAACCGTGCTCCCGCGCCAATCTGGCGGCGACCCAATAGAGATGTCCTACCACTTCCCGGTCCTGCTCAGCGATGTCGTTGATGGTGGC
>DASSWD010000204.1:0-6192 GCA_035705335.1 Marinobacter sp.
CAGCGAGTCGTGCTGGCCAGCGGCAACGGCTGGCGTCCGTGTCACAAGACACAGAAGTAGCAGAGCGGCCAGCGCCCCGCGCAGGGGGTGAGGTGATGGTTTCAGGTTCATGAATCCACCATACGAACCCCGGTGGCGCGCAGAAATAGTACTTTGGTGCCTGTTTTTCGGTGCGATGGTCGCATTCAACCTGAGGCCAACTTGGCATGTAATGGAACCATCACAATAACAGGCAGGGAAAGGCGCCAAAGCCAACGCCCGCCAGAGGAGGCTTATATGCAGGAGGCCAACATGATGGAACCGCCGCATGCAGCACATTCCCCACGCACCAGTGAAACGCGCTATCATGATTGCGATTCCGTCGCACCGTCCACCCGCCATGAACCTCAGGTGAGCACTCCCATGGAGCCGGCCTACAAAATTCTGATTGCCGACGACCACCCACTGTTCCGGGAAGCCATCAGCAGCGTCATCGCCTCTGGCTTTGCCGGCAGCGAGATCCTAGAAACCGACGACCTCGACAGCGCTCTGGCGATGACCGGCGAGCATGAGGATCTGGACCTGATCCTGCTGGACCTCAACATGCCGGGCATGCACGGGCTCAATGGTCTTATTTCCCTGCGCAACGAGGCGCCGACCATTCCCGTGGTGATCGTGTCAGCCGAGGAAGACAAACAGGTGGTGCTGCAGGCGATCACCTACGGCGCAGTGGGTTTTATCACCAAGTCGTCACCCCGGGCCCAGATGACTCACGCCATTCAGCAGATCCTTAACGGCAACGTGTACCTGCCCTCAGACATCATCCGCACCGGCAAAGAGAGCAACCACCGCCGTCATCGCAACGACGAACATGCGATTTCTCCGGAACTGCTCAACTCCCTGACCCGGCGCCAGCTGTTGGTTCTTGAACGCATGGCGAAGGGCGAATCGAACAAGCAGATTGCGTACAACCTGAATATTGCTGAGACAACCGTGAAGGCGCATGTCTCAGCCATTCTGCGAAAACTCGGTGTTCACAACCGGGTGCAGGCGATTCTGTCTGCCGGTGATATCGATTTCAGCCAGTACCTCAAACGCTGATCCTCAGCCCGGGCCGCTGTTCAGGCCCGGACCACGTGGTTCAGGACACTGCGCAGCTTCAGCGGTTTTACCGGCTTGTTCATCAGCAGATACCCCAGTTCACGGATATGCTGCTTCAGCTCGTTGGTGTAGTTGGCGGTAATCATCAGAACAGGCGCCGGCGTCGCGCGGCGGTCATTGATCAGGGCTACCGCATCCACGCCGTTTTCGTCGTTATCCAGGTGATAATCCGCCAGGATCAGATCCACGGGTGCTGTGGCAATGTCCAGCTGCCGGTCCAGATCATCAATGGAGACAGCCGTCACCACCCGGCAGCCCCATCCGTCCAGCAGCGTTTTCATGCCGGCGCATATAGCTTGATCGTTGTCGATCACCCACACCCGCGTCCCATCCAACCCATTTTGCGAAACGCCGGCTGTGGCCGGCCGCTCAGCCAGGTCAGGCATCGGAGCCAGATGCCCTAGGGGCACCCGAACACTGAACACAGAGCCTTTGCCTTCACGGGACGCCACCGATACCTCATGCCCAAGCATCCGCGCAATTTTGTCGACAATAGCCAGTCCCAGGCCCAGCCCTTTGTCCGCCGGGGCCCCCTTCGGCCGGATACGTTTGAACTCCTGGAAAATCTCCGCGAGCTTGTCCTCCGGGATACCGGGTCCCGTGTCCCAGACCTGCAGCAGCATATGGTCCGATCGACGTCGGCAGCCCAGAAGTATGCGGCCCTGCCCGGTGTAGCGGATGGCATTGGTGAGGAAATTGCGCAGAATGCGCGCCAGCAACTGGGAGTCAGAACTGACCACGGCCGACGACGGCACAAAATCCAGCGTCAACCCGTCAGCCAGAGCCATCTGCCGACATTCTCTGGCAATGTTGTTGAGCAAATCCCGCAGATCAAACGCGGTCACATCCGGCTTGATCACACCGGCATCCAGTTTGGAGATATCCACCAGCGTACCGAGCAGATTCTCCACGTCGTCCAGGGAGGTGCTGACTGAACGCACAAGGCCTTCGGCCTTGGGCCCGAAGCTCTGCTCAAGCAAGGCACTGGTGAACAACCGGGCCGCATTCAGCGGCTGCAACAGGTCGTGACTGACCGCTGCCAGGAACTTGGTTTTTGACAGGTTCGCCTGATCAGCTTCCCGCTTGGCCTCGCGCAGCCGCGCCTCTACGGCGGCGCGTTCGGCTATCTCCGCTCGCAGCTGGCTGTTCAGTCCGGTCAGCTCAGCGGTGCGTTCGCGCACCCGTTGCTCCAGATCGTCGTAGGCGCGCTCCAGCGCAAGGGCTGTCTTGCGGCGGTCGGTAATGTCTCGGATCAGCACGAAAAAGCCGATCACGTCACCCTGATCGTCCCGGTTTGGCACGTACGACCGCAGCATATAATGCTGATCGCCACGATCACTGGTTTCATCAAATTCGAAGGTCACGCTGCGGCCTGCCAAGACTTCCAGCACCCGTGGCAGCAGTCGCTGGTAGAAGGCCGGGCTGTGCACCTGATCGAGGCGTTGGCCCAGCGGCGAGCCCCCGCGACTTCCGTACCAGGCCTCGTAAACCTTGTTACAGAACTGCACCGTGAGGTCAGCCCCTACGTACGCAATCATCGCAGGCACATGGTCAGTAACCACCCGTATCCAGCGTTCGCTCTCTTCCAGCGCCTTGATGCGGCGGGCCATCTCGCTGTTTTTGACGTCAGTGATATCCGAGTACAGCATCACCAGGCCCCCTTCACGGGTTGGCCGCTCGGTCATCTGCACCCAACGCCCATTGGCCAGCAGGAACACCGTGCCGTCTGCATCCTCGTGGCTATGTTCCTCAACCACCAGGCCGGAATCGACAGCGCGTGCCTTGAACGCATCGATCGGTGTACCGGCCCGCGGTGGTTCCAGCCCGGCGTGGCGCCAGTAACTCCGGAACCGACTGTTGGTCTGGATCAGACGATGGCTCTGGTCAAACAGCACAAAACCGTCGGCAATACTTTCAATGGCGTCGCTGAGGCGCTGACGGGAGGTTTCTGCCTCTTCCCTGGCACGGTTCAACGCCTTGTTGCTGGCCTTCAACTCGTCCATCGCAAGGTTGAGTGCCTCGGTACGTTCCCGAACCTGCTCAGCCAGGATGACGGAGTGTTCAAAAGCCGCATAAGGTGCCGGCTTCTGGGGCGAGCCGGATTCCACCCGCACGATCAGCGCATCCCGGATGGCTTTCAGGCGCTCGTTTTCCGCCTCCAGCTCGGCAATGCGCTGATCCCGGGCGTCCGCCGCGGCGTTGAGTGGCTGCCCCTGGCAACCCACTTCGGGGACCAGGGTGGCATCACGACGCGGGTTCAGGTTGACCAATCACCACCCCCGTAAACGTTTGGTTAATGTGCATTCCGTTGAACTGCTCTCCGTAGGTGTTGAAGCCAACCACTCGGTGTTCTTTCAGAAAACCCGAGACGGCTTCCACCTGCCCGGTCAGCTCTGCCTCCAGACGTCTCAGG
The DNA here is from genome assembly GCA_035705335.1 of Marinobacter sp. Classification (GTDB taxonomy): domain Bacteria; phylum Pseudomonadota; class Gammaproteobacteria; order Pseudomonadales; family Oleiphilaceae; genus Marinobacter. Next base: position 3,554 of record DASSWD010000204.1, read on the forward strand.
AAACAGTCACAGGCCAGGGTGACCAGGGGGCGGCCCACCACGCGCTCAGAGGCTTCTATTTGCGTTCGCACGCTCTCCAGAAGCGAGCCCGGCGCCATTTCCGTCATGACAATGCCGGTCTCCACCGCACAGTAAAAGGTCAGGCTCTGGTCCGGGTTGACCCGCTGGATAGAACGCACGAAATAGTGACCGCCCACTCTCACTCCGAGTGGCCGTAACGCAAAAATACGTCGGTCAAGCTGCGCCATGGGGACGCCTACCAGGCGTGCGTAGACCTCGGCTGCGGGCTCGGCATTGAGCTCAAACACGGTTCGGCTCTCCGGGCAGGCACGGGTCACCACCAGCTTTGCCTGCTGCTCCGCCATGTGATGGGTCGAGAACACCCGGAAATCCAGCGGGGTGTTGACGAGCAGGACCGTGGCGGCGGCGCTGTGGAACTCGCCATCGTAGAAAATATGCGTGTCCGCCAGGCGCTCATCGTCACCGGCGGAACCGCCAAACTGGGGGATTGTGCCGAGGGCCGCGTTTAGCGTGGCCAGCACCAGCTCCTCACGGCTGGAGAGTCCATCGAGCAGCGTGATGGCAAAGGTGTGCCCTTTGATGGGCGCCAGCCGGGCGTCCCGACAGGTCGTCAGCAAGCCATCGATCAAACCCTGGGCATCGTGAAGAGTGAAACGGTCCAGCTCGCGGATCAGGGCACTGTCGATGGCAAAATAGCGACGGTCAAAACCCAGCGCACTGATGCAGCCCCGGCCATAGCCGTCCTCGGTGATCTCGCCGGCGGAGGTGCAGCCACATACCGACACATCGGGGAAGGCCTGCTGCAGTGCCGGTGCCAGTCGCTTAAGATCGTATTCCACGGAACAGAAAAACAGCACAAAGCCCAGCTCCGGATGATGCAGGGTAGCGGCCAGTTCCCGGGCGGCATCTTCGGGTTCTCGGTGTCGTGAGCTGGCCACCTGTACCGGCGGCAGTGTGGGATCAATCGGCATCGCCAGCGTTCTCGGATCCGCGGAAGATCTCTGAGATTCTACGCCGCTACCGGCTGAAGGATATGCAACTTCAGTGCTTTTCGTCGGCGCGCCAAATTGCTGATAAGGCATTGATTTATAACCCCACTATCAAAACCGATCGGCGCCCACGGGCTCTGCATGCGGCAGAACCGGCACTTTAGTCTGAGAAAACCTGCCCGGGGCGGTGGCCGGTTTGCCGCCAACCACCCCAGGGCCAGGTATCAGAACGTCACGATAGCGCCAAGCGCGATGGTGTCTGCCTCAGTGGTGGTCGCACCGGTAGCACGGTTGTTGTCCTCGTACATGTTGTACTCGGCCACCAGCTTGAAATTGCTGTTGATGTCATGGAACAGCCCGATGGTGGTGCTCTCGGTTTCCAGGTTGAGGATCTCAGCGTCCGTCTCGCCGTAGGACAACACCAACCGGTTGGCACCGAAGGTGTAGGAGCCCTGCACCAGGAAACCGTCGGCGTCGTCTTCGGTCACGGGGCCGTTGCCAATCAGCACCGGGTTATCGCCTTTGGAGGTAAACCCGGAGGCCGCCAGCGTCAGGCCAGCCACGCTGGCTTTGACACCGTAACCAACGCCGGTACTGTCAATCGTAGTGTTGCCGTTCTCAGCGGACTGGTATCGGCCATTGACCCAGCCGGTCAGGGCAACGTCGTTCAGATTGGCGTTGTAGGTAACCTCTGATTCAAAGCGCGGGGCTGAATTTTCGTCGTTGGCGCCGGTCACGGTGTCCGCCGGATCGAGCGCGCCCACAGCCACTTTCAACCCATTCATATCCGGCGAACGGTAGGTAATCTGTGCAGACGGCGTGGGGTAGGCATAGCCGGCGCGGATATTGCCGAACGAGACACCGCCCGGCAGCCCCGGGGAGCCGAAGCCCATCAGAATCTCGTCCAGAAAAATGTTGGAACGGGCGTACAGGCCGAAATCCTTACCAATCAGCAGTTGGCCAAAACTGCCATCCACCGTCGCGTAGAACTGACGCACGTCGATAGCCGTGTCCGTGGGTGTGTCCAGGCCATCGTTGATGGTGGTCCAGAACGATGAACGCCCACCAAGCGTCAGGCCACCCATCTCTTTGCTGAAGTTGAAACCGATGGTGTTGGGCAAAAAGCCCATCTTGATGCGGGAATCCCGCTGGTCGTTGACCTTGTCGTCCCGGTTCACGTAGAACGCGTTGAAGTATCCATCCACGGAAAAGTTGGTTCCGTCCTCGTTGTACAGTTCTACCGCGGCGTGAGCGCCGGTACTGGCCATCATTGAGGCAGCCACGGCGAGAGCAAGACCTGACGTTTTCAGTTTGTTGTTGTTCATAATTCCCCCGTTGTTTTTTATGAGGCTGGGATCCTGGGTACGGCAGAACTGCCGGCGCGCCAGGCGGATCGTCGCCTTTATTCATGGTCGGCGATGGCCGCAGGGGGGGAACATGCTTCAAGAGGGGTGATTTTGTGCTTATTTGGGAGGCTATTGATTGCCGACTTTGGGATTACGACTCGCCCGGAAAGTCTTTGAGCTCCGCCACACAATCTGCCAGAAACGCGGAGGGATCACCCAGCACCGCGTCATCCGCCACCACACCAAACTGCACCTGCCCGGCGTAGCTGACAATGCTGACCCC